>JAITHZ010000137.1 GCA_031279795.1 Bacteroidales bacterium | reverse complement strand
GAAGAATTTCGACCGATTGTTCGCCGGTTGCGCATGGCCGCCGAAGATGAAGAAATACAGATAAATATGGAAATGGAAGATGATATTCTTCAAGAGCTCCAAGATAAAGAACGCTCAATTGAAGAAAAAGAAAAAGTAATTGAAGAAAAAGAAAAAGTAATCGAAGAAAAAGAAAAAGTAATCGAAGAAAAAGAAAAAGTAATCGAAGAAAAAGTAAAAGAAATTGAAGAAAAAGAGAAAGTAATTGAGGAAAATGCGAAAGTAATTGAGGAAAAAGAGGAAGTAATTGAAGAAAAAGAGAAAGTAATTGAAGAACAGAAATTAATAATTGAAAAATTGAAACAACAATTGAAGCAAGACTGATGTAAAATGAAATACATAATAATTTTAGGAGATGGCATGGCAGATGAACCAGTTGCCATGTTGGGTGGCAAAACTCCGCTGCAATATGCAAACACGCCATCTATTGATGAATTGGCCGGTATGGGAAAAACAGGAATGTTAAACACAGTTCCGGAGGGATTTGAACCAGGTAGTGAAATTGCAAACTTATCGGTACTGGGTTACAATGTAGCGGACGTATTTGAAGGACGCGGTTCGCTGGAGGCAGCCAGCATGGGCATTGACATTCTACAGGGCGAGATGGCCATGCGTTGCAACCTGATATGTATCGAAAATGGAAAAATTAAAAACCATTCCGCTGGGCATATTTCTAACCCAGAATCGTGGGAACTGATTCATTTTCTAAATGAAAAATTACTCAATGAACGAATTTCGTTTTACCCCGGCGTTTCTTACCGGCATTTATTGAAAGTTGTCGGCGGAAATAAACAGTTGATTTGTACTCCGCCACATAATGCAATGGGTACACCGTTCGACGAAATTCTGGTGAAAGCCGAAACGAAGGACGCAGTAGAAACAGCTAATTTGCTGAACAATTTGATTCTACGTTCGCAGCAATTGCTTGAGGATCATCCGGTAAATCTCCGCAGAAAACTTGCTGGAAATGATCCAGCCAACAGCATTTGGCCTTGGTCGCCGGGTTATAAACCCAACATGAAATCGCTGGCGGAATTGTTTCCTGTCACTTCTGGAGCAGTGATTTCGGCAGTTGATCTGATAAAAGGTATTGGAGTGTATGCCGGTTTGAAACCAATTGATGTTGAGGGAGCTACCGGACTGTACAACACCAATTACGAAGCTAAGGCGCAAGCTGCTATCCAGGCGCTTCGGGAGAATGACTTTGTTTATCTGCATATCGAAGCCAGCGACGAAGCCGGGCATGAAGGAGATGTTTTGTTGAAAGTAAAAACCATCGAATATCTTGATAATCGCATAGTCAGACCAATTTTGGAAGAACTCCGGACATGGCAGGAACCGGTAACAGTTGCTTTGTTGCCCGACCACCCAACGCCATGCCATTTGAAAACGCATACCTCAGCTCCTGTTCCGTTTGTTATCTACAAGACGATGGAAAAAGGTGACGACGTTTGCACTTATGACGAATTTTCCTGTCGCAAAGGCTACTACGGATCATTAAAAGGCGATGAATTTATGAAAGCAATGTTTGAACAGTAGTTAAGATTTGTGCAAATTGATAAATGCTACAAAAATATTGGCGCGCTATGCACCATAAGGGAGTATTGAATTATAATTGAGATTAATAATCATTGATCACTAAATGTCATTTTTGCAGAATAATTTTCGCCAAATACGGAAAAAATAACAAAAAAGCATTACCTTCGCGACCTGATTTGTGTGAATTGACATTTAACTTTTTAATCATTTATTTTAATCATTAAAACATTCAATAATGAAAAAGTACAACTTTTATGCAGGGCCTTCTATTTTAAGTCAGTACACGATTAAGAATACGGCAGAAGCTATTGCGGATTTTGCCGGAACGGGATTGTCGCTGATGGAAATTTCGCATCGAAGCAAGGAATTTATCGCTGTAATGGACGAAGCCCGCGCTTTGACGAAAGAGTTGCTGGATGTTCCGCAAGGATACGATGTTGTTTTCCTTGGCGGCGGAGCGAGTTTGCAGTTTTGCATGGCGCCTTATAATCTGCTGGAAACAAAGGCAGCCTATCTGGATACAGGCACGTGGGCTTCGAATGCAATCAAGGAAGCGAAAATTTTTGGACAGATTGACGTTGTTGCTTCGTCGAAAGAAAGCAATTACACGTTTATTCCCAAGAATTATCTCATTCCTGCCGACGCCGATTATTTTCACTTCACATCCAACAATACGATTTTTGGAACGGAATTGCGGCAAGAACCCGATTCGCCAGTACCGTTGGTTGCCGACATGTCGTCTGATATTTTCTCGCGTCCGGTTGATATTTCCAAATACGTGCTTATTTATGCAGGCGCACAGAAAAACCTGGCCCCAGCTGGGGTAACGCTCATCATTGTACGTGAAGACGCTCTGGGTAAAGTCACACGTCAGATTCCAACAATGCTCGACTACAGAACACATATCAAAAAGGAAAGCATGTTCAACACTCCGCCGTGCGTGCCGGTATACGCTGCCTTGCAGACGCTCAAGCACTACCGCGAACTGGGTGGGGTGGCTGCAATTGAAAAACTGAATCTGGCAAAAGCGCAACTGCTGTACGACGAAATCGACCGCAACCGGCTGTTCAAAGGCACAGCAGCTCCCGAAGACCGTTCCATCATGAATGTCTGTTTTGTGATGAATGATGAGTACCGCGAATTGGAAGATGAATTTGGCAAATTTGCCGCCTCCAGCGGTATGATTGGAGTGAAAGGCCACCGTTCGGTTGGCGGTTTCCGCGCTTCTATCTACAACGCCATGCAAATCGACGGCATTCAGGCTTTGGTTGATGTTATGAAATCATTCGAAAAAGCGCATTGATTCAATTTTTTAACATGTTACATGTTACATTTGACAATTAACTAATAAAGAAAAAACATAAAGATGAAAGTTTTAGTTGCTACCGATAAACCATTTGCTTCCGAAGCTGTACAAGGGATTCGTGAAGTGGTTGAGCAGGCAGGGCACGAATTGGCTTTGCTCGAAAAATACACCGAAAAAGCCCAGCTGCTGCATGCTGTACAAACGGCTAACGCCATGATTGTGCGCAGCGACATTGTTGATGCCGAAGTTATGGAATCCGCCCCCGAACTTCAACTTGTTGTTCGTGCAGGAGCCGGTTATGACAATATTGATTTGTCGGCTGCCACACAAAAGAATATTTGTGTGATGAATACACCCGGCCAGAATGCAAACGCTGTTGCCGAACTGGCGTTTGGATTGATGGTATATGCTGCCAGAAATTTTTTTAACGGAACGTCGGGTAACGAATTGCGCGGGAAAAAACTGGGCATTCATGCCTATGGCCATGTCGGACAAAACGTGGCGCGGATTGCCAAAGGATTTGGCATGGAGTTGTATGCTTTCGACCCCTTCCTGCAGGCCAATATCATCGAATCCGACGGCCTGAAGCCACTCAATTCGGAAAATGAGCTGTATTCAACCTGCCAGTTTATATCGTTGCACATTCCGCTGACTGCCCAAACAAATCAGTCTGTCAACAAAAAACTGCTGAGCAAAATGCCTCCAAAAGGCGTGCTGATTAATACGGCCAGAAAAGAGATTATCCATGAAGCCGAATTGTTGAATTTTATGGAAGAACGTCCTGATTTTAAATACTTGACAGATATTAAACCCGACAATCATGCGGAAATGGCAGAAAAATTTCCGACACGGTATGTTGCTACACCAAAGAAAATGGGCGCACAAACAGAAGAAGCAAACAATAATACCGGCATTTCTGCTGCAAAGCAAATTGTTGAGTTCTTCCAGACAGGAAAGGCGCAATTCAGAGTGAATTAGTATAACTGACATGGCAAAAATTAAACCATTCAAAGGAATTCGCCCGCCCAAAGAGCTGGTCGAACAAGTGGCTTCCCGTCCCTATGACGTACTGAACTCCGAAGAAGCCCGCGCAGAGGCTGCTGGAAATGAAAAGTCGCTGTACCACATTATTAAACCGGAAATTGATTTTCCGCAGGGTACCGACGAACACGACGAGCAAGTTTACGCCAAAGCTGTCGAGAATTTTATTCGGTTTCAGGAAAATGGCTGGTTGAAACCAGACGATAAGGAACATTACTACGTTTACGCGCAAACCATGAATGGACGCACGCAATACGGCCTGACGGTTTGCGCCAATGTGGACGACTACCTGAACGGCGTCATCAAAAAGCATGAACTGACTCGAAAAGACAAAGAAGAAGACCGAATGAAGCATGTGCGCATCAATAATGCCAACATCGAACCGGTTTTCTTTGCATATCCTGCTGTGAGCGAACTGGATGAGATTGTTGCAAACGTAGTCGAAGGCGAACCGGAATATGATTTTGTTGCTCCGGACGGTATAGGTCATCATTTTTGGCTGATTGATGGAGATGCTGTTACTGAACGAATTACGCAACTTTTTGCTACGATACCTTATTTATATATAGCCGACGGCCATCATCGAACGGCTGCAGCTGCTTTGGTGGGAGCCGAAAAAGCCCGTTCGAATCCTCATCATACTGGTAATGAAGAATATAATTTCTTCCTGGCTGTTTGTTTTCCCGACAATCAATTGCAGATTATTGACTACAACCGCGTTGTATGTGATTTAAACGGCCTGAATGACAGTGAGTTCTTGACTGAGCTGGAGAAAAACTTCACCGTCGAAGAAATTGGTGAAGAAATATACAAACCGAAACAGTTGCATAATTTTTCGCTCTACTTGTCTGGCAAATGGTATTCGCTGACGGCAAAGCCCTGCACATACGATGACAACGACCCGATTGGCGTGCTTGACGTCACAGTCTCGTCTATATTTATTTTGGATAACATATTGGGAATTAAAGACCTGCGAACAGATAAACGAATTGATTTTGTAGGTGGTATTCGCGGGCTTGGCGAGTTGAAAAAGCGCGTCGACAACGGCGAAATGAAAATTGCGCTGGCGCTTTATCCCGTGTCAATGAAGCAGTTGATAGACATTGCCGATTCCGGAAACATCATGCCGCCAAAAACAACATGGTTCGAACCCAAATTGCGCTCAGGACTGGTAATTCATCGAATAACTGAATAATTGAGTAATTGATTGATTGATTGATTGATTGCATTATGCTAATTATGTGAATTTTTGGAATTATTAAATTCAGAGCTCCGGTTGTGGCAAACATTTGATTCCTAATACACAAGGTTTTGTGAAAAACATATCGCAATATATTACTGTCGCAAAATCAAACATCGGGAATACAGCAATTTATTATGATTTCAGTGGAGTTTTGAAACCCTCATTTTTTCGAGCGCCCTTAGTAGCTAATGGTGCTCGAATACCCTCTCTCCCTTATTAAATTTAAAAACATAAAATATTAATAAAATAAGGGATGGTAAACTGCTGGTTACATGGCTACTAAGGGCGCTTTTGGAAAAATAAGGGTTGAGAGAACACGGATAACGGAAATGAAGCAGATTTATTCGAAAAATGCGACAAGTTGGTTTGCGCCATTTCCGGAGTTCTGAAATTCATAGAAAAAATTTATATTCAGTTAATCATGCGAATCAGTTATTCAATTATTCTGTTAATCAATTATTCTGTTAATTATTTATGGAAATGGTTCACAAACCCAATGGTTGGGCATTGTTCCCGTTGGGTGTATTTTTTTCGCTGTATGCTTTAACGTTCATATTTACAGGCAATTTGGATAAAATTCCGATAGCTGTTGCTTTTCTGTTAACAGGGTTGGCAGCCATTCTTTTTTCCAAAGGAAAGCTGAACACCCGTATAAGTGTTTTTTGCAAAGGAGCGGCCAATGAAACCATTCTGCTGATGGTGGTTATTTTTATCCTTGCCGGTGCGTTTGCCGGAAGTGCAAATGCTATGGGGGCTGTGGATGCTACGGTTAATGCAGCGCTTTATCTGTTGCCTCACAGCATGATTCCGGCCAGTATTTTCATTGCAGCATGTTTCATTTCCATGTCTATGGGAACTTCGTGCGGAACGATTGCCGCCCTGACTCCAATCGCCGTCGGCATCTCTTCGCAAATTGGCATTAGCATTCCAGCAATGGTTGGCATTGTTGTCGGTGGCGCAATGTTTGGCGACAATCTTTCCTATATTTCCGACACGACGATTGTAGCTACTCGCACACAAGAAGTGCGTATGAAGGATAAATTCATTGTAAATCTGCGCATTGTCTTACCGGTGGCCCTTGTTGTCATGCTGATTTATATCTGGCAAGGCATTGGACTGACAGGAACCATTGTTACAGAGGAAATTGCGTGGATTAAAATTTTGCCTTATCTGGTCGTTCTGGTTGCAGCTTTAGCTGGCGCAAATGTGATACTGGTGCTGACAGTTGGAATTTTCCTGTCGGGATTTATCGGATTGTTTGATGGTTTCTCCGTTTGGAACTGGATGGCTGCGGCCGAAAAGGGAATTCTCGGCATGAGCGAACTGATTATTGTTTCGTTGATGGCCGGCGGCATGTTTGAAGTCATTCGCTTCAACGGCGGCATCGACTGGCTCATTTCCAAATTTACCCGTAATATTCGCAGCAAACGGAAAGCAGAAGGAAGCATTGCTGCATTGATTTCATTTACAGACCTTTGCACGGCCAACAATACGATTGCGCTCATTATCGTCGGGCCGATTGCGCGCAAAATCAGCGACACATTCCACATCAACCGGCGACGCACGGCCAGTTTGCTGGACACATTTTCCTGTTTTACGCAAGGACTGCTTCCATACGGTGCACAATTGCTCATCGCTTCAGGAATTGCTCAAATCCGGCCGGTTTCTGTTGTTCCATATTTGTATTACCCGTTTTTAATTGGCATTGCGGCAGTAGCTACAATCATTTTTCAGTACCCCAAAAAATATACAAATGAGAGTTGGGAATTAGGAATTAAGAATTAGGAATTAAGAATTAGGAATTAAGAATTAGGAATTAAGAATTAGGAATTAGGAAACAGTCATCCCCGCTGTTCGGACAAGGTTTTACCTTGTCCGCTCTATTTATGCAGGCTGTGCCTGCATTTGCATCTTTGTTGGCAGGCATAGCCTACCAAGATAAACCGGACGAGGCACAGCCTCGTCCGAACAGCGAGGACGGCGCTTCGTATCGTCGATTTCAAGTACCGTCCCGTGCGGGACTTTGGAGAGAGTGGGAGCCGTCCGTAGTCCGTACACTGAAGTGTACGGTTAATAAAGTGTCGTCCCTATATTTGCGGGACTTGCTTTTCCAAAACTGTTCTATTTTGTTTATTTCACATCCCTAAATTCCTAATTCTAAATTCTTAATAGAACCCAACCCCACCCCGACCCCACCCCAAATGGGGGGGAGCGTGCGTCATTACAACGTTTGTACGTTTGTTTAAAAAGGGAAACCTTATAATTCTTAATTACAAATTATTA
>JAITHZ010000132.1 GCA_031279795.1 Bacteroidales bacterium | reverse complement strand
ACCGGATTCGCGATGTGGAGCTGCTGGAACGAATCGTACGATACGCTTTCGACAATATCGGCAACACTTTTTCGGGTAAAAATGTGGCAGATTATTTCAAAAGCCAGCAGCGCAAAATCGACATAAATACTGTGTACAACTATCTGAACGCTCTGGAAGGCGCTTTTATCCTGTACCGTATGCCACGATATGACATTAAAGGGAAGGAAATCCTGAAAACGCAGGAAAAATTTTATCTCGGCGACATCTCGCTGCTGTACGCCACAATGGGCTATCGTGACCGCATGATTGCCGGCATTCTGGAAAACATTGTTTTTCTGGAACTGAAAAGACGCGGCTATACCGTTTTCGCAGGAAAGCACGACACAAAGGAAATCGATTTTATTGCCGAAAAGCAGGGTAAAAAAATATACGTACAGGTGGCGTATAAATTAGACTGCGAAAGTACGGTAGAACGTGAATTTTCCGCTCTTTTGGGAGTTAAGGATCAATACCCCAAACTTGTAGTAACAATGGATGATTTCTGGAAAGAATCAATCGAAGGCGTACAACACATACATATCGCTGATTTTTTGATAAGAAATAAAAAATGAAATGATTAAATTCCTCGACCTTCAAAAAACAAACGCTCGCTACGCTACCGAACTTAAACAAGTGGCTACCGAAGTTATCGACAAAGCCTGAAATGCTTGATGATGAAGTAAGGGATGGTTTATCAGATGAAAATGTCCCTGGAAAAGTCCCTGAAACCGTAGAGAAAACCGTAGAGAAAGCCGACTTGATTAATAAAAGATAATACAATTATGAACAACATATTTGAAATAAAACGCAGTTGCCTTCTAACCACATTAGAACTTCATAAGCGTGCTAATGCAGGGCATATCGGGGCGTCGCTTTCGAGCCTTGATATATTGGTATATCTGTTTTTTCACAGGATGAATAAAGAAGAAGACAAATTAATCCTTTCAAAAGGTCATGCTGCGACAGCGTTATACTCAACTCTTGCTAAATTGAGCAAAATACCGGAAGAAATGCTTGATACTTTCTATAAGGACGGAACAGTACTTGCCGCGCATCCGCCCTGTAATGGTGTTATTAAAGATATCCCTTTCGGAACAGGCAGTTTAGGACACGGTCTGTCGTTAGCAGCAGGCATTGCTTTTTCCCAAAGATATACAGGTAAGAACTTTCAAACATATTGTATCGTTTCCGACGGCGACTGTAACGAAGGCTCAACATGGGAAGCCGCTTTGTTTGCCGCGCAACATAAATTACGCAATCTGACAGTGATTGTTGATTATAACCGTTTGCAAGGCTTCGGATTTTCGGAAGAAATATTAAACTTGGATTCTATAAAGGATAAATTTCTTGCATTCGGCTTTGACGTTGCCATTGCCGACAACGGCAATGATTTGAATAATCTGGACAGCGCATTCAACTTGTTATCGGACACAAATAAACCGCGATGCATAATTGCACATACCACAAAAGGCGCCGGAGTATCTTTTATGGAAAACAAACTCGAATGGCATTACTTGCCGATGAATGACGACCAATACGAAATGGCAATAAAAGAAATTACTAATGCGTAAAGAATTTTCGAAAACAATAGAACGAATTGCACAAGAAAGACAAAACCTTGTTTTTCTGACCGGAGATTTGGGCTTTATGGCGCTCGAAAATGTGCGTGATGCAATGGGAAAGCGGTTTGTGAATATCGGCGTAAGCGAGCAAAATATGATTTCGATGGCTGCGGCAATGGCTCACGAAGGTTTACAGGTAATCTGTTACAGTATAGCGCCGTTTACGGTTTTTCGACCGGCAGAACAAATTCGTCTGGATGTTTGTCTGCATAAGAAAAACGTCAAAATTGTCGGCAACGGCGGCGGTTACGGTTACGGCATTATGGGCGCCACTCATCATGCTATTGAAGATATTGCAGTTTTATCTTCATTTCAGAATATGCACTGCTATATTCCGCTTTGCAACGAAGATGTAGAACAGACTGTCAATACAATGCTTGCACACGATTATCCGTCTTATTTGCGACTCGGTTACGGGATATTGCCGAATGGCTGGCATTTACCTCCTTTTGCATACATTCGTCAAGTTGCTTATGGGAAAGATATTACGATAGCAGGTATGGGACCTGTGCTGTGCAATGTTGCCGAAACATTGTCGGGAAAAGAATCCGCCGATATTTTTGTTTTTTCCGAAATTCCTTTTCCGGAATTGACGGAAGATTTGAAGTCGAGTATCGCTCGCACAAAAAAACTGCTTGTGATTGAAGAACACGTTCAGCGTGGCGGATTGGGAGAACATTTGGCTTTGCATCTGGCGTTAAACAATATTTCCTGTCGCTTTACGCACCGTTTCGCAAAGGGATATGAAAACGGTTTATATGGCTCTCAAAAATATCATCAGCAACAATGCGGATTAGACGCAGAATCATTAAAAACACTTATTCAAACACTTGTCAATGGATAACACAGATATTTTATATAGAGACAACTGGACGGAAGCAACGATAGCGCTTGCAAAAAGCATGCAAGGCCCGATATTGATCGTAGGAGTTTCTGGATTTATTGGCGCAGCGCTCTATCATACTTTGAGCAAATATCGCCCTGATGTTTACGGCTGTTCGCGAAATCCGTTGCATAGTTGGCGTTTGGTACATAAACAGTCTGACCGCATTTTTAATTGTGATATCACCGATTATTACAGCGTCAAGCAGATGATTGATCATATAAAGCCAATGACAGTGGTCAATTTTGCCGCTTATGGTGCTTATTCGCGGCAAACGGACGCAGAAAAAATACATCAAACCAACTATATCGGCGCTCTGCACTTGTTGAGGGTTTTGGCCGACAGTGGTTGTTCTGCTTTTATTCAGACAGGCAGTTCGTCGGAATATGGAACTAACTGCGCAGCGCCAGCCGAAAATGCCGAAGCAGAACCAAACAGTGATTATGCCGTTGCTAAACTTGCTGCGTCCGGTCTCATTAAATATTATGGTAAAACACTCAATTTCCCTTGTGTCAATCTTAGATTATATTCTGTTTATGGACCTTGGGAGGAGAAAGACCGCCTTATTCCTGTGCTTATCCACAGCGGATTGCAAGGCAAATATCCCAATTTGGTTGACAAAAATATTTCGAGGGATTTTGTTTATGTGGACGATTGCAATGAAGCAATAGTGCGGGCTACTCTAACGGTTTGCCGTACAAATCCGGGCATTTCGCTAAATATTGCTTCTGGTAAAAAAACAACTTTGGAAGAAATAGCAAATATTGCCAAAAAAGTATTTCACATTGAACACGAACCCGTTTTCGGCTCAATGACTAATCGCCGTTGGGATTTAACCGAATGGTATGGCAATCCTCAACTCGCAAAACGGTTAATGGAATGGGAAGCAAACACTCCATTTGAACAGGGTTTACTATTGAATGTGGAATGGGAAAAAACGGCTGCCGAACGATTGCGGAACGTTGTAGTACCCGTAAAGCAAAAGAAAATTTCAGCCATTCTTGCCTGCTATCGCGACAATCAGGCTATACCGGTAATGTACGAGCGACTTACGGCAATGTTTAATCAAACAGGATATGACTACGAAATTATATTTGTGAACGATGCCAGCCCTGCCGACGACGAGGCTGTAATCAGTCGGTTATGTGCAACGGATACGCACGTAGTTGGGGTTTCTCATTCACGTAATTTCGGTTCACAATCGGCTTTTGTCAGCGGAATGGATGTTGCCTCAGGCGATGCTGTTGTTCTTATGGATGGCGACGGGCAGGACCCGCCGGAAATAATTTCCCAATTCATTGCAAAATGGGAAGACGGCTATGATATAGTCTATGGAAAGCGCGTCAAACGGGAAGCAAAATGGTATATGCAGATTTTTTACAAGTTATTTTATCGAGTTTTTCGCAAATTATCCGATGTGGAAGTACCTGTAGATGCGGGCGATTTTTCGCTTATAGATAAAAAAGTAGTCAGCCATCTGCTGAGATTTTCCGAAAAGGATATTTTCCTGCGCGGATTGCGTGCCTGGGTAGGATTCAAACAAACAGGTGTAGAATATGTTCGACCGGAGCGGCTGTTTGGCAAAAGCACAAACAACTTCCTGAAAAATATCTGGTGGGCAAAAAAAGGCATCTTTTCTTTCAGTATGAAGCCGCTTTATTACATACAGACAATAGGAGTTGTTATATTTATTCTTACGATTTTACTGGGGATTTATTATCTTATTAATTTCTTTGTACGTCCACCCGGCGAGAATGCAAGAGGTATAATGACCATCATAATGCTTCTGCTGGGCATCGGTAGCATATTGTTGATTTCAATAAGTGTGATAGGAGATTATGTAGGCAAAATTACGGAAGAAGTAAAAAACAGACCGAAATATATCCGCAAAAAAATCATTTTGGGAGGTAAAATATACGAGGATGAAGATGAAATCGAAACTTGTATTCGTAAACAGAAGGAGTGATAGTTATGCAAAAAAAACTGATTTTCATCAGTAGTGTACAGTCGGAGTTTGCTGAAGAACGGCAAATGCTGGCAGAGTATCTTCGGACAGATGCGCTTCTGGGGCAGATTTTCGAG
>JAITHZ010000101.1 GCA_031279795.1 Bacteroidales bacterium | reverse complement strand
GCTTCCAAATCAGCCGTTATACCTTCGGCGGTAAGATTTCCATTATTCCAGAACCAGTAAACCCACGGCTGGTTTTCAGCGTCAGGAGCGGCAAATTGCTTCGCCAGCGTGCGATCTTTTCCAGCACAGGCAAGCGCTATGCACAGTAGAAATGTGGCTGTTGTTGCCTGAATAATACTTTTTTTATAACACATATTTTCAATTTTAATAAGTTTATTTATTTCAATAAGTCTACTTGAAAACTATTCGTATCTTCTTAATACGTCGCAAATATAAACTGAATTTTTTATATAAAAGCGCGTTAGCCGGCTTTTTAAGATTTGCCGGTCGCGATTTCATTATTTTTGCGTTAAAATGAAGGAAGACAGTCATCTTTTTAAGACTTGTTATATAGAAGAGATAAGGGAACTTCTACTGATTGCTTTTTCTGCGTTGCACTTCGGCTCGGAAATGCTCATTTACTGTATGTAAATTCCGCTTTTCTTGCCTTGTACACCTTGAAAAATCTAATTATTAGAAGTCCCCATAAGTTTATATTGCAAGTGAATATGATGCTATTCGTACCCTTCGTTTTGCCTCAGGTTTTTATTCAGCCGCGTTTCTCTCAGGGGAATCGGAAGATATGCCTCAAAAGAATCGAACTTGAAATCATATTCATTAAAAGGAATAGTTCCTCTTGACGTAGTAGGATTGCTTTTTTCCTTTACGCCGTAGGCATTCAGAAATTCAGCCAGTTCCGCCGGAGTCATGGTACGTTTCAAATCCAGCCAGCGATGATTCTCAAAAGCCAGTTCGATTCTTCTTTCATGAAAGACCACACGACGAAACTCTTCTTTCGTTAAGTTGGAAACAGGCTGCAAACCGGCTCTTTGACGAATTTGATTCAAGTAGCCGAACGCTTCTGCCGTTGGCCCTTCCGTTTCATTGATTGCTTCGGCAAGCGACAGCAACGTTTCCGCATACCGCATCAGCGGCCAGTTGTCGTCCGGGCGACCTTCTATGGTATGCGGATGATTATACTTGTTAATGTATGGAACCGCAACCCATTCGCCTTCATTACTTGTGTATCCTTCTTTCAGAGAAACGGCTTTGCGTAAATCGCCCTCTTCATAATCTCCGATGATGTCCAGTGTCGGAACATTCCATCCGCCACCGCTCCTTCCCGGAAATGGAATTACAGCGCCATACGAGTCCCTCGGATAAAAATTGTACAGAAATCCACTGTGTTCACCCAGATCGTTTCCACCCTGAAACTGGACGTCCATAATGGATTCGGCATGATTTTTTTTCGCCGGATCGAATACGTCTGCATAATCCGGTAACAACTGATAGCCCAGCTGTGTGATCTGTCTGAACGTCGCAATGGCTTCCACATATTGTTTTCTGGCCAGAAAAATTCGCCCCTGAAGCATCAGGGCTGCACCTTTGGTAGCATAACCCACCTTTGTGTTTTTAGCGGGCAATACCTCTACGGCAAACTTCAGATCGCTGTCAATCAAAATATTCACTTCGGATATGGGAGAACGTACGTAGTCCCACGCCTGATCGGGATTGGTAATCGGTTCCGTCACAACAATGACGTCGCCAAAATACTGCACCAAACTGAAATAGTAGAAGGCTCGCATAAAACGCAACTGTCCCTCGAAGTTGGATTTGGCCGTTTCGCTGACGGTCGCCGCCCCCATTCTGTACAGGGCGAGATTGATGTTCGCCAGATTCCTGTACATTCTGTTGTAAAGACTGCCTACATTTCCGGTATTGGAAACAAGTTGCCAATACTCAACGGCTTCATTCGCGGGCGCCGATGCTCTGCCCATCGGATCGAAGTGAACGGTCGTATTGTCCGAAATCATTTCTCCAAACTGCCATGCCTCATTGGAAATATACTCCTGCAGTTGAGAATAAACGCCAACAACAGCCTGTTCAACCTGTGTTTCCGTCCGGTAAAAACCTCCGGAATTAAGTTTCGTCGGATCATTTTTGTCTAAAATGTCACTGCTGCACGCACACAGGATGCCGGCAAGCAGTATACACATAAGTTTCTCTATTTTTTTCATATTCGTAAATTTAAAATGTAATCGTTGTACCCATGGAAAATATCAGCGGAATCGGATAAGCCTCATTGTCTTGTCCCGGATTGATACCGCCCTTCAAATCTATGTCCGGATTGAATCCGGGATAATTCGTTATCAGGAACACATTTTCGGCGTTCAGAAAAAAACGGGCGCCCTTCAAGAGGGATGTTCCTTTTTTAGGGACTGTATAGCCGAGTGAAATATTCTTCACCCACGCATGACTTGCGTCATAGATATATCTGGAACTTATTTCGCGCTCCCATTTCCATGTATTGGTTGTTGGCCAGATACCGTTTCCCGGATGTTCGGCAGATCGCCATCGGTTCTTGGCATCCGCAGCCACGTTAAATACGCCGTCCATATTTCCTATGGTCGCTTCGATGTTCCTGACCAGATCATAAACCTGCGCGCCGGTAAACATAATGTTTATATCAAAATTTCTGTATTCGCCTGCCCGCGTCAGCGCCCAGGTAAATTTGGGATGCGGATTGCCGATCTCAACCATATCTTTCGCATCATACGAAATGACACCGTTACCGTCGGCGTCCCAATAT
>JAITHZ010000061.1 GCA_031279795.1 Bacteroidales bacterium | reverse complement strand
GTTTATTGCGGAACAGGCGCCTGTTCGGTAGCCAATCAGTACGAAATCAGTCGCCGTTTAAGCGAACTGTTCGGAATAAGTGGTCATAATATGAGTTTCGAGGACAGAATGTGGATTACTGCCTGGCACACCATCATGGGGTTAAACTCCATGTGCCCACATCTCTATTTATACAGCATGAAAGGCGCCCGGAAACGTGATTTCCCGCCAACAATCAGTCACCATCAACCCTATTGGCGTCATAACAAACTTTTTGAAGAGTATTCGGCCCGATTATGCTATTTTGCTACTGCCGGAAAAAACACACCGGAAATTTGCATTATCCATCCGCTTGAATCCCGATATATCGAATATATGCAGGGAATAGCCGACAGTCAAGACAAAAAATTTGAACAATTGCTCGAACGAATGATGAGCACGCATCGCAATTTCGATATCGGCGATGAACAGATCATTTCAGAAACAGGAACCGTAAAAAATGGAAAGTTTATCATCAATAAAGCAGCTTACCGCACGGTTCTGTTGCCGGAAATGTTGACAATAAGAAAATCAACTGTCGAATTACTCAATGAGTTTAACCAATCGGGTGGAACAGTTTTACTATGCGGCGGTTTTCCTTCGTTTATCGACGGAGAAGACAATCCTGAAGTATTGTCTATCCTGAAAGATATCGCAACGGAAGTGGACGAATCATCATTGAGAGAAATATTCAATGAAAACGATCCGCCTCTATTTTCTTTATCAGGACAAGGCAATGAACAGATTTGGAGCCATTTGCGAACCGTATCCAACGGAAATCTGCTTCAATTATCGAATACTTCGCGTTTGAAAAGTTATCAAATCCATATCCGCTTTGCGAACATGAATGTTCCGACCGCTTTGTGGAATCCGGTTAACGGGGATTGCCTGAAATTGGAATCCGATCCTGACGGAAGTTACTCGATTGAATTTGCGCCTGCACAGACATGGATTCTCTCAACCGGAAATTCTGCCAAAAATGCCGTATACACAGGAACGTATGTTTTGCCAAAAAATGCAGAAACCCTGATATCGCTTAACAATCTGTTCGAGGGACGCCGCCTGAATCCGAATGCCATAGTGTTGGATTTTGCCAATTTTTCGATCGATAACGGAAAAACCTGGACGGATCCCGAACCGGTACTGGCCTTTTATGAACGTAGCGCGCAAAGACCTTATAAGGGCCCGCTCATGTTAAAATTTGAAGTTCAAGTGGATGAACTTCCCGAAAACTGTTCACTGGTAATGGAGCAACCCGAAATGTATACAACGATTCAGCTAAACGGAAAAGAAGTGAAATATACCGAAACCGGTTTTTATATCGATGCCGCATTCAAAACACAATCTGTTTTACCTTTGCTGAAAAAAGGCAAAAATGAAATTATCCTGTCGCTTGATTATCTTTCGCCCGTCATCACCAGCGCAAATGCCAGAGAACGTTACGGAACGGAAATCGAAAGCATCTATCTCACCGGAGATTTTGCCGTATCGGTTACATCCGCCGAAAAGCCATTAGCGGAAACATGGCGGAGTATCAGGAAAGAACTGCCTCCGAAAGCGCCGGTAAATCGTTTCAAATCGTTTGTATTAAACCAAGAAAAAAACGTTTTTAGCGGCGATATTACAACACAGGGATACCCATTTTACGCAGGAAGTTTTGAATTTAGCGCCGATTTCGACATTGCTTCACTGGAAAACATGGCGCGCTATAAAATCATATTCCCTGAATTTGAGGCTATTTTGATAGAAGTCAATGTAAATGGAACCGATTTTCCGGTTATTTTTTCAAATCCATGGGAAAGTGACATTACAGAAGCCTTGCTAACAGGCAAAAATCAGCTTCGTATCACCCTCACCAACGGCTTGCGGAACTTACTCGGCCCTCACCACCATACAGGCGGCGAATTTACCGAAGTAGGCCCTGCCACTTTCCATGGCGACGCCGGATGGCCTAACACAAACATCAAAGCCGGAGATTGGGACTGGTACGACGCCCGATTAAGTGGAAATCCCGTACTTTGGCGCGACACATATCATACAATACCTTTTGGAATATTGGATAGTCCGGTCATACAAAAAGTCAAATAAAAAAACATAAAACAGTCATGAAAAACATCCATACAGCATTATTTTCATTAAGCAGTGTTGCCCTATCGGCGGCAAATCCGTCTCAACCTAATATTATCCTGATTTTAGCGGATGATATGGGATATTCCGATCTGGGTTGTTATGGCTCCGAGATCAAAACGCCGCATTTGGATTCGCTGGCAGCCACCGGTTTACGTTTTTCGCAGTTTTATAATGCAGGACGCTCGTGTCCGTCTCGTTCGGCGCTATTGACGGGGCTATATCCGCATCAAGCGGGTGTAGGCGACATGTTGCAGGATGATGGCTTGCCTGCCTACGGAACGCATTTGAACATGCAATGTGTAACGCTTGCAGAGATGTTAAAATCGGCAAATTATCATACCATCATGTCCGGTAAATGGCATGTCGGAAGTGAAGAAGCATATTGGCCGCAAAAAAGAGGATTTGACGATCATTATTACAGTAATACTACTACCGGACACTATTTTGGAGTAGCGGAAGGGCGTAAATATATCGTTGACGGGAAAGATACGGATGTTCCCGGAGAATGGATACTGTCCGGCACTTCCAAATATAAATTGTTAAAGAATGAAGATGGGAGTCAGTGGTATGCAACAGACGCCATCACAAATCATGCCATGGATTATATCAAAAAATTTAGGGAAACGGATCAATCAAAACCCTATTTCCTGTATCTGGCTTATACGGCACCTCACTGGCCTTTGCATGCTTTTGAAGAAGATATTGCCAAATATCAAGGTACATATCTCGCTGGCTGGGACTCGCTACGGGTGCAGCGTTTGAATAAGATGATACAATTAGGACTGCTTGATGAAAAATCGATCCTGACCGGTCGTAATGAACTGGTTTCGGCATGGGAAACTTTGCCGGATACAACAAAAGTATATTATGATAGATTGATGTCTGTTTATGCCGCAATGATCGACAGAATGGATCAAAATATCGGTCGTCTTTTGAATTTTATCAGAGAAACAAATGAAATTGATAACACAGTCATCATCTTTTTATCCGACAATGGAGGGTC
>JAITHZ010000060.1 GCA_031279795.1 Bacteroidales bacterium | reverse complement strand
TTAACTCAATGATTAAGCCTCTGGAAACTACACAGTTTGGCGTTCCTGTGTCGTATTCAAAACCGCTGTCGCTGAATTTGTGGGCTAAATATAAAGCTGGCAGTGAATATAAAGACAAGAATGGCAATATCTTACCCGATACAGACCATCCAGAGATTTATGCCGTCCTGTACGAATCTGTTCTGGACGGCAAAGGCAATGAATTGAAGCTTAATGGCTCGAATGTTCAGACAGCTCCCAACATCGTATCTATTGCCATTATGAACGAAAATACAGCAAACAGCCTGATTGTAAATGATATAGATGCCGACGAATATCGTTTTATCGAAATTCCGTTTATATACAGGCAGTCTTTTGATCCGCAAAAGCAGGCTGCAGGAAAATATTATTTTACGGTAGTATTCTCTTCCAGCGCAAAGGGAGATTTGTTTGAAGGCGCTGTAGGAAGCGCCCTTTGTATTGATGAAGTTGAAATAGTTACAGAATGAAACTGCATCCAATCACAATTAACAAATACAAAAAAACGATAACAGAAAAAATGAAACCAAAATATTTACTCATTGTGGCAGCAGGTTGTTTTCTCATTCAATCCTTGATGGCACAGAGTGATTCGACTGGCAGCCGACATGGAATAGAGGAAACAACAAAAGGAATTTTGCTGTCGGCAGCCGTTGGCATAGAATACCGGATAAGAGCTGGCCTTGCGGTGGGAGGCATTATGCCGTTGCCCATTCCGCTTGAAATTCGGAAAATTAACTCCTACCAACCGATGTTAAACATTTGGCTGGAAGCCGAAATAATGAAAACATTTACCGACAGTTGGGCGCTAAGCACAGGCCTCCGCATGGAAAACAAAGGCATGAAAACCGAAGCTTTGGTAAAAAATTATTATATGAAAATGATTTCCGACGACGGCGAAGTTGCCGGAATATGGAACGGAACAGTCGAAACCAGCGTAACCAATTCCTATATTTCGCTGCCCGTATTGGCCGTATGGAAACCCACTGCTCGCTGGGGAATAAAATTCGGACCGTATATTTCTTGCCTGCTCAATGGCCGTTTTTCCGGATACGCCCGCAATGGATATTTGCGCGAAGGAAATCCTGTCGGAGAAAAGATTGAAATAAAAGAAGCCATATACGACCTTTCTTTCGGAATGCGCCAATGGCTTTTCGGATCACAGCTGGGCGCTGAATGGCGTGCTTTCCCGCACCTGATCGCTGCTTTCGATCTGACATGGGGATTTAATTCTGTCTTTCGGAAAAATGTTGAAGCAGTTTCTTTCGATATGTATCCTGTTTATGGTACATTGAGTTTTGCTTATGCTTTTTGATTGTTTATTATAAGTTTCTAATTATGAAGACATTTACCTTTGCACTGACGTTGATGATATTCTGCCTTTCCGTTTCGTCCTGCCTGCTGGAACGTGGCGATAACGGGCAGCATCAAGCATGCGAAGGTTCTTCCGCCGACAGCGGTTGCTGTTCATCGGTTTGTTCTCCATTTCATTTATGTTGCACAACAGGATTTATTGTCCAGAAAGTACAAAATTTACCGGATATTTTTCAGAACAAAGCCCGTCTCAACGCTCTCTATGATGAAGATAGCTGGAACAGTATGTTCTTTAACCGCCTCATAAAACCCCCAATTTGAATTAGGATTCGGATTTTCTGCCTTGATTAGGATTCGTAGAATAACTGATTTCAGGATTTTTAGGATTGAATAACAGATTCTAAAATCCTCTAATCTTGTGCAGCATAATTCCGACAAATAATCTTGCAAATTAAAAATTAAAAATTAAAAATTAAAAATTAAAAATTAAAAATTAAAAATTAAAAATTAAAAATTAAAAATTAAAAATTAAAAATTAAAAATTAATAAACAGTAATTTTAATTATGTTTGACAGAATAATTAGATTTTCAATTAATAATAAGTTAATTATAAGCATCTTGATAATCGCATTGATTGTCTGGGGTATCGTGTCTGCCATCCGGTTGCCAATTGATGCTACTCCCGACATAACCAACAATCAAGTGCAGATCGTTACACAGGCGCCAACATTGGGCGCACAGGAAGTAGAGCAGTACATCACTTCACCGATAGAACTGGCGATGGCAAACATTCCTCAAGTAATCGAACGGCGAAGTATCAGTCGAAGTGGAATTTCCGTCATAACCATTGTGTTTCAGGATGATGTTGATATCTATTGGGCGCGACAGCAAATAACTCAGCAGCTCGGAGAGGCAGAAGCACAAATTCCCGCCGGATTGGGCAAATCGTCGCTTGCGCCGGTTTCAACCGGATTGGGCGAGATTTATCAATATGTCATTCATCCGGCTAAAGGCTACGAAGACCGGTATTCCGACATGGATCTGCGCACCATCCAAGACTGGATTGTACGTCGTCAACTGGCAGGAACTGAAGGTATAGCCGAAGTTAGCGCTTGGGGCGGACACGTTAAGCAGTACGAAATTGCGTTAAATAACGACAAACTTGCTTCCATGAATGTGAGTATTGCCGAAATATTTACAGCGTTGGAAAAGAACAACGAAAATACGGGTGGAAGTTACATAGAGCAAGGCGCGGCTACCTATTTTATTCGTGGAATCGGTTTGACAAAAACAGTTGAAGATATCGAACGGATTGTGGTTAAAAATATCGACGGCATTCCAGTGCTGATTCGCGATGTCGCTTCGGTTCAAATTGGTTCTGCCATTCGCTACGGCGCTGTGACGCGCAATGGCGAAGGTGAAGTCGTTGCCGGTATCACGTTGATGCTCAAAGGAGAAAATTTTTCGGACGTAATCGCCAACGTGAAAGAACGGATGATACAGATACAGCGCAGTCTGCCAGAAGGTGTTGTTATCGAGCCATTTATAGACAGAACGGAATTGGTTGGCCGGACAACGAATACCATTGCCACCAATCTGCTCGAAGGCGGATTGATCGTAATTTTCGTGCTGGCATTGATGCTGGGAAATTTCAGGGCTGGCTTGCTGGCAGCTTCCGTCATTCCGCTGTCGATGCTTTTTGCTGTGGGAATGATGAATCTGTTTGGCGTCAGCGGTAACCTGATGAGTTTGGGAGCCATTGATTTCGGATTGATTGTCGACGGTGCGGTGATCATTGTCGAAGCAATAGTTACTGCAATTCACAGCGCCGACCCAAAGACATTCAAGACACGGCGTCATTTTGACAGCATGGTTTATGACGCGGCGTCCAATATCCGAACCAGTGCGGCTTTCGGTGAAATTATTATCCTGATTGTGTATTTGCCGATATTAGCGCTGGTCGGAATTGAAGGGAAAATGTTCCGTCCAATGGCGCAGACTGTTTCCTTTGCCATTCTCGGTGCGTTTATCCTGTCGCTTACATACGTTCCGATGATGTGTACGCTTGTATTGAAGCCGCATAACGTCACGCTGCCTGAGGCGAAAAAAACGGACGGCGTCATTTCAAGAATTTTTCGACAGGCAGCTCAAATTCCCAATCGGCTGATGGATTACCTGAAACGCATCTATGCACCGGCGCTGGAATTTATCCTGCACTGGAAAAAAACGGTAGTATTGAGCATGGCACTTCTGTTTGCCGCTTCGCTGTTCCTTTTCAACCGGCTGGGCGGAGAGTTTATCCCAACATTGGAAGAAGGCGACTTGACGGTAGAAATCAGCATGGCGCAAGGTACGTCGCTCTCGCAGGTGATTGAAACATTTGGCATGGCTGAAAAAATTCTGAAAGACAAGTTTCCGGAAATAAAACAGGCCGTTACGCGCATCGGGAGCGCTGAAATTCCCACCGACCCCATGCCTGTGGAGCGGGGCGACATGATGCTGTCGATGTTGCCAAAAGAAACCTGGACTTCGGCCAAATCCCGTGAGGAAATGGCCGAAAAAATGGAAGAAGCGTTGTCGGCCATTCCTGGAATAAACGTGGAAATTTCGCAACCTATGCAAATGCGTTTCAACGAATTGATTACTGGTATTCGTCAGGATGTGGCTGTCAAAATATATGGCGATGATCTGGACGTTCTTGCTGCTCAGGCTCAAAAGGTTGCCAAAAGCATAGAACATATTGAGGGAGTAGGCGAACCGTTTGTTGAGAAAGTCAGCGGACTGCCTCAGATACAGGTAGAATATAATCGTGACCGAATTGCTCGTTATGGCCTGTCTATCAGCGATGTGAACAGTGTGCTGCGCATGGCGTTTGCCGGAAGCGTAGCCGGCGTCGTATTTGAAGGCGATCGCCGTTTCGATATGGTTGTGCGCTTACAAAAAGAATTGCGGCACGATGTGTCGAGTATTGA
This sequence comes from Bacteroidales bacterium, assembly GCA_031279795.1. Taxonomy (GTDB): domain Bacteria; phylum Bacteroidota; class Bacteroidia; order Bacteroidales; family WRGA01; genus WRGA01. The sequence continues at coordinate 183 of JAITHZ010000060.1, read as the reverse complement.
AAACCTCGCCGTTCCATTACCGTCCGGCGAACGTATTCCGTTGCATCAAGTGGCGTCAATAGGCTATCGAACGGCGCCGGCACAAATAAGCAGGGAAGATGGGCAACGCCGGATTTACGTCGGGTTCAACGTGCGCGGACGGGACGTGGAAAGTGTTGTGCGCGACGTGGAAGAACGGTTAGA
>JAITHZ010000055.1 GCA_031279795.1 Bacteroidales bacterium | reverse complement strand
GTCTCGTGGGGCAACGCCCCACGCTATTGATTGAAAGGCTTTCTGCCTTAACTTGATGACATTGAGCTAAAGCATACGGTTAATAAAGTATCGTCCCTATATTTGCGGGACTTGCTTTTCCAAAACTATTATAACTTATTTATTTCGCGTCCCTTAATTATTTACTGGGAGTAGAGACGGGCGATGCTTTGGTTGCCTTTATTTTTTGAATATATTCGCTTGGCGTAATTCCTTCTATAGTTTTGAACATTCGATTAAAAGTAGACTGGTGACGGTAACCCGACAACGAATAAATATGTTGCAGCGTAAATTTATCTAAATCGTTATCTTTTAGAGCAAGTTTAATTCTGTTGATGCGATATTTATTGAGGAAAATAGTAAAAGTTAAATTTTCCTTAATTCGAATGCAGGCAGAAATGTAGGTAATGTTCGTGTTAAGATCTGTTGCCAGCTGTGATTCTGAAAAATCAACATCCAAATAGGGCTTTTTTTTCTCGAAATAATTCAATATTCTACTGTATAATTCGTTGCATTTTTCTTCGGACAATACTTCCTGAGTTTGCTTGTTTTGCCCCTCTCCGTTTGCTGCCGACAAAAGAGCATTGTTCTTGAAATCATTTATCTTCAGTATATTGAATAAAAAAAGCAACAATATAGACAAACTGGCCAAAACCGTTATTGAATTTGAAATATTAAACTCGTAGTTAGAAAAAGTAATCACAAATTCTTCGGGAATAAAATGCACAGAAATCAAAATAGATACACAAAGTATGATAATGAAAATACACCAGCCAACAACTATTTTTCTAACATTTAAGTAAAACAAGGCCACACCCACAGGCACTAAACTATACCATACAAACGCCAACGGCTGTCCTATTTTCCAACAGACAAGCACAAGTGGATACAGGAAAATGATGATGAATGCCAGATAAATTGCTATAAGCGGTTGAAATTGCCGAAAATGAAGTTTGTAAGGTATAAAAAAAAACAGAAAATGAATTATTCCTCCGAAAAAAGTAAGAATAGCTATCACATTGTTTCCTGTATACAAATATAGAACTGTAAACAGCAAAAAAATTCCAGTAACTAATAACAAAAAACTGTAAGCCGCTTTTTTGAGAATCTCATCCATTTTGTTTTATTTAACTAAATAATATGGTGCCTTATTGTATAAAAGTTTAATGCAAAGCCTTTTTATAAAAATTTTGTATGCAAAAATAGTTCTTTTTTCTCAAATATCATTACTAAGTGCAATAATTTTTCTCAAATCTGCAAAAATAATATGCATATTATTATAAATAAAATACTTAGTATAATCTTTTTATTTACTTAAGCTAAGGATACCTCAACTCATAAAACGAATCATTTTCTAATTGATTGATCAGAATTTTAGAGTATCGTAAAGAAACTTTTTTACTTTCTATATCAGTGTTTTTATTTCGCTGTATTTGAAATTGAATAAATCTGAAAAATGAGAATCTATTTTTTGAGAATTCTATCTATTTGATTTTAATTAACTAAACTTAATAATGTATTATTACATAAATATATATACTAATCTTTTTTATCGTATTTCAATTTGCAAAAAATAATACGTTTTTCAATTAAGAATTAGGAAGATTATTGTTTGAGTTCCCTTAAACAAAAAATATTTTACCAATGAGCGCTTCGCTGATTATGTTTTCTAATTGGAGGAAAATGGGAAGATTAAAAAGTTTAAAAACAATATATTCTTTTGTGCGATTTTAAAGAAAAACATTAACTTTGAGGCCTCAATGAAAATATTTTTTTACATTAATTCATTACTATATGGAATCAAAAAATAAACGATTTTTTTTGCCTGAAAACGAAATACCTGAACATTGGTACAATATTCAGGCCGATATGATTAACAAACCCTTGCCTCCGCTTCATCCGGGTACCAAACAGCCGTTGAAGCCCGAAGACCTTTACCCTATTTTTGCCGAAGAACTGGCAAATCAAGAACTGAACGTGACCGATTTGTGGATCGAAATTCCCGATGAAGTACGCGAACTGTATAAAAACTACCGAAGTACGCCACTCGTACGGGCCTATGGACTGGAAAAAGCGTTGGACACACCGGCGCACATTTATTTTAAAAACGAAAGTGTAAGTCCTGTCGGTTCGCACAAAATTAATTCGGCGCTCCCACAGGCATATTTTTGTAATAAGCAAGGAATCACAAATATAACTACCGAAACAGGCGCCGGCCAGTGGGGAACAGCCATGTCGTACGCCGCAAAAGCATTCGGACTGGAGCTGGCTGTTTATATGGTGAAAATCAGTTATGAACAAAAACCATACCGCCGTTCTGTGATGCAAACCTTCGGCGCTCAGGTAACTCCTTCTCCGTCAATGTCAACGAAAGCTGGAAGAAAAATCCTGACGGAAGACCCCAATTATCAAGGTTCGTTAGGAACTGCCATTTCCGAAGCCATCGAACTGGCCATGAACACTCCTAACTGCAAATACACACTGGGGTCGGTGTTGAGCCATGTTTCATTACATCAGACAGTTATTGGTCTGGAAGCCGAAAAACAAATGGAAATGGCTGGCGAATATCCCGACATTATCATCGGATGTTTTGGTGGAGGGTCAAACTTTGGCGGTATTTCGTTTCCATTTATGCGTCACGTAATCGCAGGCGAAAAGAAAACCCGTTTCATTGCTGCCGAACCCGCATCGTGCCCAAAACTGACGCGCGGCGCTTTCCAGTACGATTTTGGTGACGAAGCCGGATATACGCCTCTTATTCCAATGTTTACGCTGGGACACAACTTTGCGCCAGCCAATATCCACGCTGGAGGTTTGCGTTACCACGGTGCGGGCATCATCGTATCACAGCTGCTGAAAGACGGTTTGATGGAAGCCGTGGACATACGGCAAATTGAATCTTTTGACGCCGGTCTGCTTTTTGCGCAAACAGAAGGCATAATTCCCGCGCCGGAATCAAACCATGCCATTGCTGCTGCCATCAATGAAGCGAAAAAATGCACCGAAACTGGCGAAAAGAAAGTGATTCTGTTCAACCTCTCCGGTCATGGCCTGATTGACATGTCGGCCTATGATATATATATTGCCGGTGATTTGGTCAATTACAACTTGACCGACGAAGACATTGCAAAAAATATTTCCGAACTGGAAAAAATTTTACAATAGTTCGCAACCGAAACATACAGTACAGCAAGCCTCCCAGCAATAATGGACAACTATCATCTGCAAGCGGAAGCTGAGCGCCGGAAAATACTCGTTCGTCGATTATTGCGGGAGCCTTGCTTGCTGCTGTATGAAATATCGTTTGGGTGAATGGTGTACCTAATTGCGATTTTTGTTCATTTTCAGTTAATGCAGTACCTTCTTCTGATAAAACTTCAATCAATTCAGTTGCTTTTAATTGGATGTTTATTCCGAAAACTAAAACTGTAAAAAAGAGTAATATTCTAATCATTTTCATAAATATTCTACTGATAATGAATTTTATTATTAATTTCTACTACATAGAACAAAATAATATCAGGAAAGTTTTATTAATTTAGTTAAATATCTTCAATAAAACATCCATTGAAAAAAATTACAATAAAAATTTGTAACAGGAAAAACGATTTACTACATTTGCACCGCTCATTGTTGAGCTATATTCGCTCAATAAATCAATTCAATTTTTAAATAATTTCCCACATGAAAAAAATAATTTATGCAATTTTAATGTTACTTGCAACTGCTGCTAATTCTCAAAAAATGAGCTATCCTTTTCTTGATTCATCGCTTTCGCCCGAACAGCGAGCAGAAGATCTGGTTGCGCGCCTGACGCTGGACGAAAAAGTCCTGCAAATGCTCAACAGTGCGCCGGCTATTGAACGGCTGAACATACCGGCCTACGACTGGTGGAACGAATGTCTGCATGGTGTAGCCCGCACCGAATACAAAGTTACGGTTTATCCGCAGGCAATCGGCATGGCTGCTGGCTGGGACAGGGACGCCATGAAACAGATGGGCGACTTTACTGCCGAGGAAGGGCGCGCTGTTTACAACACGGCTTCCGCCAAAGGTGACCGCCGGATTTATCACGGCTTGACTTACTGGACGCCTAACATTAACATCTTTCGCGACCCAAGATGGGGACGAGGACAGGAAACTTATGGCGAAGATCCCTTCCTGACTGGCGAGCTGGCAAAACAATTCGTAGCCGGATTACAGGGCGAGAATCCCGATTACCTCAAAGCTGTTGCTTGCGCCAAACATTATGCCGTGCACAGCGGACCGGAACACAACCGTCACGAGTTCAACACCGAAGTCAGCGATTATGATTTGTGGGATACTTATCTGCCAGCTTTTCGAAGTTTGGTCGTTGACGCCAAAGTTGGCGGCGTCATGTGCGCTTACAACGCTTTCCGGACTCAGCCCTGCTGCGGAAACGACATCTTGATGACGGATATCCTGCGCAACCGCTGGGGATTCGACGGATATGTAACTTCCGACTGTGGCGCTATTGACGATTTTTACCGGCATCACAAAACGCATCCTGATGCAGTTGCGGCTTCTGCTGACGCCGTTTTTCACGGAACAGACCTTGATTGTGGACACGAAGCCTACAAGTCGCTGGTGGAAGCTGTCAAACAAAATGTAATTTCAGAAGATCAAATTAACATTTCTGTAAAACGACTGTTTACCATCCGTTTCCGGTTAGGATTATTTGACCCTGCGGGGAAATCGCCATACGACGCGATTGATTCTTCCGTCCTGGAAAAGGATACGCATAAAGCCTTATCGTTAAAAATGGCTCATCAGTCAATCGTTTTGCTCAAAAATGAAAACAACCTGCTTCCGCTTGCGAAAAACCTGCGAAAAATTGCCGTAATAGGCCCCAACGCCGATAACAAAGATGTGTTGCTCGGCAATTACAACGGCTTCCCAACCAGCATGTCCACACTGCTTGATGGCATAAAAACAGCGGCAGGCAAAGACGTGGAAGTGTATTACGAACAGGGAATTAACTATACGAAAAAAATAGATGGCGATGCACGTTCCTTTCAGCAAATTGCTACAGGAGCAGCCGACGCAGACG
>JAITHZ010000052.1 GCA_031279795.1 Bacteroidales bacterium | reverse complement strand
TCCGAATTGCTTCAATAAAGCGTATCCTTCTTCATCAGTTTTTGCAGAAGTCACAAAAGTAATATTCATTCCCATAATTTTGGTAATTGAATCAATATTAATTTCAGGGAAAACGATTTGTTCCTGGATACCTAATGTATAATTACCCCTTCCATCCAGTTTGCTTTCTATTCCTTTGAAGTCTCTGATTCGGGGTAAAGCCACGCGAATCAGTCGTTCGAGAAATTCGTACATGCGTTCGCGTCGCAAGGTTACCATCACACCAATAGGCATTTTCTTACGCAGTTTAAAATTGGAAATATCCTTTTTGGAAAGCGTGGAAACGGCTCTTTGGCCTGAAATGGTTGTCAGTTCATTGATGGCTACATCAATAATTTTTTTGTCGGCAACAGCATATCCCAATCCTTGATTTATAACAATCTTTTCGAGTTTTGGCGCTTGCATTATGGATTTGTATCCAAATTCTTTTATCAATGCAGGAACGATTCGTTCTGCATAATCTTTTTTAAGACTGGCTGTATTCATTATTTAATTTCCTCCCCAGATTTTTTTGCATAACGCACCAGTTTTCCGTTTTTGGAAGGCCTGCGTCCGATTCGAGTAGCTTTCCCTGTTTTCGGGTCCAAGACGTTTAAATTGGAAATATGTACTGATGCTTCTTTTTTGATTATTCCGCCTTTCGTGTCTTTGCTGTTCGGTTTTGTGTGTTTGGAAATCATGTTGACTCCTTCCACAATTGCACGTTTTTCTTTTATTAACATTTCGAGTATACGACCGGTTTTCCCTTTGTCATTACCGGCGTTGACGTACACTATGTCTCCTTTTTTAATATGTAATTTACTCATTGTCTTTACTTTTTTACAGGTTATAGCACTTCGGGAGCCAATGATACAATTTTCGTATTTTCAGCGCGTAATTCGCGGGCAACTGGACCGAAAATACGGCTTCCTCGAATTTCTCCCGCGTTGTTCAACAATACGCATGCATTGTCGTCGAAGCGGATGTAAGAACCATCTGCACGGTGGATTTCCTTTTTTGTTCGCACTACGATTGCTTTGGAGACTGTGCCTTTTTTCACATCGCTCGAAGGGATCACGCTTTTAATGGCTACAACAATAATGTCGCCAACTGTTGCATAACGTTTTTTTGTTCCGCCAAGCACTCGGATACACAATGCTTCTTTTGCACCGCTGTTATCCGCAATTCTCAATCTTGTTTCTTGTTGTATCATCTTACTTAACCCTTTCGATAATTTCTACTAATCTCCAACGTTTTAATTTGCTCAGCGGACGAGTTTCCATAATTCTGACAGTATCGCCAATATTGCAATCATTTTTTTCGTCATGAGCATGGTATTTTTTCGTTTTACTGACGAACTTACCATAGATAGGGTGTTTTTCCTTATACTTGATAGCAACTGTAATGGTTTTATCCATTTTGTTACTTGAAACTACCCCGATTCTCTCTTTTCTTAACTTTCTTGTTTCCATCAGAATAATTCTTATTTTTGATTTAATTCACGTTGATGCAATACGGTTTTCATTCGCGCAATCGTTCTGCGTTGCTGTTTGATTAACGCTGGATTGTCCAGTGATGAGATGCTATGATTGATTGTCATTTGTTCCAGACGTATGATCTCGGTCTCTACTCTCTCCTGAAGTTCCTTGTCGTTTAATTCTCTAATTTCTGTAATTTTCATAACTTACACATTTTGAGTTTCATCATAATCCCTGCGTATTACGAAGGTCGTAGTTATTGGAAGTTTTTGAGCCGCCAGACGTAATGCTTCTTTAGCAATGTCAAAAGATACTCCTTCTACTTCTATTATTATTCTTCCCGGAGTGACTGGAGCAACGAATCCTTCCGGCGCTCCTTTCCCCTTTCCCATACGCACTTCGGCGGGTTTCTTAGTAATCGGTTTGTCAGGGAAAATCCGTATCCAGATTTGGCCTTGGCGTTGCATGTAACGGGTCACTGCCACACGCGCAGCTTCTATCTGTCGCCCCGTTATCCATTTCGATTGCAACGACTTTATACCAAAAGAACCAAAAGCCAACTGGTTACCACGCTGGGCATTGCCTTTCATTCGGCCCTTCTGTTGTCTTCTATATTTTGTTTTCTTCGGTTGTAGCATCTTTTATTATTTTACTGATTATTTTTTCTTTTTGGGGGACGGCTTCTTCTGTCGCTCCTATCCCTGTCCCTGTCTCTGTCTCCGCGTGCATTTCTGTCGTTACGTTCACCGTGGATGCCCTGGTCTTTGGAATTGGAGAATTGTGGAGCAAGGTCTTTTTTTCCATAAATTTCTCCGCGGCAAATCCACACTTTTATTCCAAGCAGTCCAACTTTTGTCAGTGCTTCGCCATGTGCGTAATCAATGTCTGCGCGAAAAGTATGTAGTGGAGTTCGTCCTTCCTTGTACATTTCGGAACGCGCCATTTCTGCTCCATTCAATCGTCCGGAAATTTGAATTTTGATTCCTTCGGCGCCAATCCGCATGGTTGATGCAATAGCCATTTTGACTGCTCGGCGATAGGCGATTTTTCCTTCAAGTTGGCGGGCAATGCTATTGGCTACTATTACTGCATCCAATTCGGGACGTTTTATTTCAAAGATATTGATTTGTACGTCTTTGTCGGTAATTTTCTTCAATTCTTCCTTCAGCTTGTCCACTTCCTGGCCGCCTTTGCCAATGATCATTCCTGGACGGGAGGTACATACAGTGATTGTAATTAGCTTCAGTGTTCGTTCTATAACGATACGCGATACGTTAGCTTTAGCGAGACGAACACTCAAATATTTACGTATTTTGCTGTCTTCCAGCAAGGTATCTCCATAATTTTTGCCGCCATACCAATTAGAATCCCAGCCTCTAATGATTCCTAAACGGTTACTTACCGGATTTGTTTTCTGTCCCATCTATCGTTAAATTTGATTTGCGTTTGTATTTTCGTTAGTTACTTGTTTACTTAAAGTATCTACAAACAGTGTTACATGATTTGAACGCTTGCGGATTCTGTATCCCCGTCCCTGCGGTGCAGGACGCATTCTTTTCAGCATACTTGCCGAGTCCACATTTATTCGACTTACATAAAGTTCGCCTGTTTCGGCTTTACGTTCGGTTTTCTGTTCCCAGTTTGAAATAGCCGACCGCAACAACTTACCAACCCGATTGGCGGCTTCTTTTGAAGAAAATTTCAATACTCCCAATGCTCTGAACACTTCCATTCCTCGAATCATATCGGCTACGAGACGCATTTTTCGCGGTGAAGTCGGAACATTTCTCAATTTGGCAAAATATTGAGTTCCCAGGGTGTTCTTTCTTTCTTCTGCAGATAATCTTTTTCTTTTACCCATGTTATTGTTTCTTTTTTATTTCCAGGTTTCGTTTTTCATTCCGTTATCTTTTCCGATTTCCTGCATGGCCTCGGAAAGTGCGGGTAGGCGAAAATTCGCCCAGCTTGTGTCCGACCATGTTTTCGGTGACATATACGGGAATAAATTTATTACCATTGTGAACGGCTATTGTATGTCCGACAAAATCGGGGGAGATCATGGAAGCTCTTGCCCAGGTCTTAATGACCGATTTTTTCCCGGATTCATTCATAACCAGCACTTTACGTTCAAGTTTCACATTTATATACGGTCCTTTTTTTAATGAACGACTCATAATTTATTTCAGTTATTCAGATTACTTTTTTCTTCTTTCAATAATGTACTTCGTAGAAGCTTTCTTAGGAGCCCTTGTCTTTAATCCCTTAGCATATAATCCCTTAC
>JAITHZ010000010.1 GCA_031279795.1 Bacteroidales bacterium | reverse complement strand
CGACAGCCGGAAGCGTTGTCAGTACGATCCATAAAAAGCAGAATTGTTTCATAAAAGTATTTTTTTAGTATAAACAGTATTGTCAGATAAAATTGTAATAATGTAACAACCGGCTGGCAGCGTCGGCAAGCTGTTTAGTCCGACCTGTAACGGCGCCTCTGCCAATAAATGACCGGATAATGAATACAGCGAGTAATGTCCTGGAGAGTCGGCATCGATGAAAACGGCCTGGTTGCGGGCGCTGATGCGGATGTTTTTGCTTGTTTTCGCATCATGTATTCCGGTGCTTTTAAGGACTGAAATCGTAAACATTTTTTCATAAAACAAGCCATTATCGTTATTAATAGCCTTAATATAAACGGCTTGTGATTTTTCGCTGTCACTGTAAATGAATACCTCTTTCGATTTCAATACTTCGTTTTCCACATAAAAGCGAGCAGGCATATAGACGTCGAGGAAAATATTGAAAGCGCCTTTTAATTCGTAGGTGTAGCCATTTGCTGGCGTTGTTTCTGCCTCTACGGAAATGCGTCCGACTTCCGTTCCGGCAGCAACCTGTTCCTTGATGGACGTGTTGGACAAGGTGATATTCGACGGTGCATACGAAATGGGCTTAATGCCTGTGACAACGCCATGCCCCTGCGTATAGTTTGCGTACTGGTCGTGCAGATTGTCAATCCGGTAATATCCGTTGTTCTGACCGCCCCAGCCCCAATTTACGTGATACATGCTTGTGCCGTCGTATCCGTCAAGATTGAACGCATGTCCAGCCTGTCCTGTCCCGTCGTTACCGGAATAGATAACCGGACGTCCAGCTTTCAGCTCGTTCTGTAACAGCGTTTCCCATTCCACGTCGCTCATTGTGCGATTGTTGTATTTTACGCTTGAGGAATAAGAAAAAAATTGTTTCAACGCACTGGGCACATCGGTTGTATAAGCCCCTGAAGCATTTTTGCCATACCCCATTTTCACGGCTATGCCGCAGTGATAGAGCAATCGGGCTACTTCGTTTTTGTTGTTGGCGCCGGAAATGATATCGTTCCACTTATAAGGGGCTTCCGCATCGTAGTTGATACCCAGCGCTCCGTAAATGGGGTGGCTGTAGGAGGTAACGCCATGCGGCTGTGCCGGAGTTTTCGATACGCTCATGGCTTGTGCCATTGCCACAGCCACGCATCCAACCAACGCTCGCCCGTCGGCATTGGATGGGCAGTAGGTGTTGTATGGCGAACTTTGATTCCAGTTGACCACGATAAAAGGAGAAATTTTAGCGGTGGCGCTGCGTAGGGTTGCAGGGGTGGTTTCCCATTCAGCGTGCTGTGCCAGACCGCGTTGTTTTTGCAGATGGAGGATTTGTTTTTCATACGAAGCCAGCCAGGTACGCATACTCTCCGGCTGATTTTCCGACCGGTAGTTTCCTTCCGACGAATACGCCAGGAGTGGAGCGGCTGTATCGTCGGCCGAAATCAGCGCCCATCCTTCCGGCTGATAGCGAATGATGTAATAAGCTGGTTTTCCGTCGCGAACAACGGTTTCTATCTGGTTTGAACTGCTTGCAAACAACGGATTCAGCTCTTTTATTGCCCGTGCTGCCACCGATTCGGCTTTTGTTTCATCTACTTTTCCCGCCAATACTAAGGGAATGGCAATTGAAAGAAACACGAATAATAGTACAGATTTTTTCATACGAATAAAATGTTATTTGTTGATTTTAATTTAAGTTTGGTATTTAACCAGAGTTTTTGCATTATTAATTATGCTTAGAAATGCAACTACCTTTTTTCAACATCTGAAAGTCAAATACCGACGACTTCACAAAAGCGAAGCCGTCGGCGTTTAGATTCAAGAAAATTTACCTGAATTTATCTTTTCATACTTTTCCGGGCGCTTATTTTTTCAATATTCAACCCGTGCGATTGACGTTTCACGCTTTTAAGGCTTTTTAAGCGAGCGGCTGGCGCTTCGGGTGTAAACGTGGCATTAACCAACTTGTCCCAGTATCCCAACAAATCGCCAGTATCCGGATCGGCGGCAACAATGCCAAACATGCTTGCACATACGAGTGTTTTGTCGCTATTCAGCACAAATTCAATCGGGCCATTGGTTTCCATGTTGTAGGTTGCAAGCAAATAGGTTGTTCCTTCATCTTCTGCCAGACCGATGACTGACAGATCTGGAATTAGCAGTTTACCGCTTGTGATGTCGTAAGTTGCTTCAATATCTTCTGCATCTTCCCCCAGATAGAAGTTTTTCAGGATAACGCCATTTTCGACATCCGGATTTTCTTCAATGCTCAAAGAACCGCCATCGAAAATATCTGCCGGATCTTCATATTGCGAACCGTATGTAAAAAGGAAATTGCCGATGAAATCTTCCTTTCGGTAGTCGTTGCGATAGCACCAGACGGCAGCGCTCGGAGCGTAAGCAGCATTCGGATTTCCATACACATCGAAAAAGACGCCTTCGCTGATAGAAAATCCAATACTGTCTAACAGCTGCGGAGCTTCCGGCAGGCCGAATTTCAACGATTGACCGGCAACTGTCCAGTTAGCCAGAGCAAAATTGAACGCAGTCGATTTCGCAGCGTTGGAATATACAACTTTAATAGCGCCGTTCTTTGCTGCTGCATTTGGATAAATGGCAAAATCGAAAGTCAATTCGGCTTCAAACGCTTCCCAGTCGGAAAAGAATGGCGATTCGACCACTACGTTTTCACTCTCTACAGCAAACGCTACGGTCGGTATGCGTCCGTAAATGCCGAAAAACTGTCCTGAAGAGCTGTTAAACCCGCTATTCTCTGCAGGCGTCGGATTATTGACTGCATCCACGAATGCGCCCGCTGCCCAGCTCACTGCGAAATAAATCCCCGGCAACGAATCGGGAAGCAATACCGTTACTACATCGCCTTCTACAAGGATGGATTCTTCGTCTAATTCGATCGTTTCGGGATTAGCAAGATCCCAGCGTTTGTACAGCGTGATCGAAACAGTTCCTTCGCCTCTGCTGACAATTTCACTAAAGGTAACGGTGAGTGATTCGGGCGCTTTGGAATCGTAATCGAAATCAAGTGCAACTGGCGTTTCTCCGTCGGTTGTTTTTACGCTTCCGTGGCTCACTTCGCCGATTACTCCCTTGTCGGTAGAGGCTACTGCATAAATCTGGTATGCAGTAAAAGGCAATGCCTTGTCGTAAGTTACCGTAATAGAAGGCTTTTCGGTTGCATCCACCGAAACGCTTCCAGCATAGGCCGTTTTCAACAGGTTTTGTGCGACTATTTCGACTTCCGAACTGCTTGCCACAATCCAGTATGAGTAATACTTGACGCCGGAGGCAGGTGCAATATTAACTACAAACGATGAGTCTCTGATAGACGAAACGGTTATTTCTACCGTCGGGCCGCTGCCGTAATTTTCGGATCCGTACTCATCAAATTTAGTACATCCGAATATAAACAACGCAGCAAAAAATAAACTAAAAATTATCTTTTTCATTTCTTTCTGTTTAATGATTTATACATTATTCTACTTTCTTGATAGTAACGCCTGCAGAGAAGATATTGTACCAGCCAAGCGCAGTTGTTGCATTCGCATCGCTGTAGACATGACTTCCAAACCAGTCTATAAGGGTGATTGTTCCATCTTCTGCAATTTCTCCCGTAATATATCCGCCGTCGGGTATTGGGTCGTCGCCCTCATCACCATAGAATCCTTCCAACCGAATCAATGGATATGAACTGGAAAGAGCAACAATTTGATTCACCGGAATACGGATTTCGGTTTTATCTGTGCTTACCGTACCGTATACTGGCGTGGAAGCGCTTGAACCTCCTGCTACCAGACCGGTTATCCAGACTTTGAATATATCGCTTTCGTCTTTGGCAAAAACAGGATTCCATGTCTGTTCTCCATTGTAATACGACTCGCCTTTGGCTTCCATCCGTCCCAGAATGAACAGCAGCGGGTGTTCGTCGTCAGTAATAGTTAGTGTAGCAGTTTTTTCAAATCCCAGAGACAGACCCGAAGAGGGATCTTTGAGAGCAAACGTAAGTTTTACATCACCGTCGAATGTATTGTTATCAATCAGTTCCAGCCGGATGTACTGCGTTGGTCCGTCTTTGGTAAATGTCAGCACATTGCTTTCGTTCAGGATGCGGTAGTTTACGCCCTCAACGGCAGTAGAAAGCGTGTCAATAACTTCAAACGCCACAGTTCCGCTCAGCCCCGACTGCGATGTAAGCAAGACCGCTACATCCATTGTTTCTTTATTTTCACCGATAGATAAAACTGGCTTAGGAAATGAAACAAAAGCATTCCCGTCGTCAAACCCTGGCAGTTCGTTCAATTCGCATGATTGGAGAATAGCTGTTCCCACAATCAGCATAAAAATATATTTAACAGTTTTCATATTCATTAGTCAATAAGTTGTTATTTAAGGATTCTGATCACAATTTTTGTTGGCGTCGATTTCACTTTTTGGAATCGGCAAAGCCCAGCGATTGTCAGGGAAGGCAATATTCTGATTTTGAGCCGCCCCTTGATAGTCCACGCGGGTTAGAGAGGTTCCAGTTCTTGCCAGATCAAAAACAATATGCCCTTCAAAAGCCAGTTCTTTCCGCCGTTCGGTCATTACTCCAGCAGGAGTAGCAGCCTGCGCGGTTGCGCCTCTGTTTGCGGCAATCGCTTGCAAATCATTTATTGCAGAAACGCCCGAAATGGTTAAATTTCCACGAATAATGGCTTCGGCACGATTCAAGTACATTTCCGACAGGCGAAGCACGATTGTGTTGTTTTCCTGGCGGTTGGTATTTTCCTTTCCCGGATATTTAGACGTCCAGAAATGGTCGGGCGCATCGGGGTGCGATTGAAACATGGTTGCTTCTCCGCGAATATCATCATCTTCATACAAATTGCGCAAATCGGCGGAGGAAGCTACGTCGGCATAACCGTTTGGATTAACTAACCACGGAATTACGTCCCAGTTGCCCCAATATTCGTTTTTACGCGAACCGTAAACTTCAAAAATGACTTCTCCGCTGGGGTCTGCGGTATTTCTACCCCATTGCGATACATAACTGGCTGCGGTAAACAGGTGATACTTTGGGTTATTAATCAACAATGTAGCATAATCGGCAGCTTTTTGCCAGTTTCCCATGTACAGATAAACGCGCGATAACAAGGCTTGAATTGCCGGTTTCGTTACCGCAGCAGCTGGATCGTCCACGCCGGCGCGAACATATCCGCTGGCAATGATGCTTTCAGCTTCCACAAGGTCTGTTACTATCTGGTTATAAACCGTTTCAACC
>JAITHZ010000387.1 GCA_031279795.1 Bacteroidales bacterium | reverse complement strand
ACTTCCACCAAATCGCCTTCCTGAGGTTCGCCCTGTACTCTGCTTATTGCTCCCGAAAAAATCCACGGATGAAACCGCCGTACCGATTCTTCCTTTCCTGCTTTTAAAATGATTTTTTTTTCAATCATTGTTCTCATCCTTAATCCGTCGTACCCACAATCCATACAATCCCACCACAGCAAAACAGACAAGTGGTACGATGTATGAATAATTGACGCTGCCGGTCGAGGTTGAGACAAGCCCCTGAATGGCAGTTAGCGCCGCGCCTCCCAAAATAGCCATAATCAATCCAGAACCTCCAAGTTGGGTTGCATCGCCCAATTTATACATGGCTATCCCATAAATGGTTGGAAACATCAGCGACATGCAGACTGATATACAAACTAACGCAACGATTCCCATCATTCCTCCGGCGCAGACAACGACTCCGGAAGCGACAATTGCCGCTGCTGAAGCCATAGCAAGTAACAGACTTGGACTCAAGTATTTCATCAGGGCGGTAAACCCGAAACGAGCCAGCGTAAATCCGGCTATTGACACAAGGTAAACGGAGGCCGCTTCCTTTTCGTTGCAATTGAGGTGCAGCATGACATAACGGATGGTGTATGACCAGACGCCAATTTGTGCGCCAACGTAAAAAAACTGAGCGATTACGCCGAAAACATACCGTTTGTTTTTGGCCAGCCGTTTACATGTTGTGTCGAATTTCAATGCTTCGCCATCGGAAAAACTTGGCATTTTCCGCAACACAACAAGCGCAAGCAACACAAGCAACGCTATGCCCACATACACATAAGTCGTCGTAACAGCATCCAGTTCTTTCGCCTGTATCAGTTCGAGCTGCTGTTGTGTCATGGTTGCCCGTTGTGTTGAATCAGCGGAATTTAGTTCGCCCAAAATAAAAAACTGACTGAGAAGTATGCCAGTAATGGATCCTATCGGGTTAAAGGCTTGTGCCAGATTCAGCCTGCGGGTAGCGCTCTCTTCCGGTCCCATGCGCAAAATATACGGATTTGCCGATGTTTCCAGTATAGAACATCCGCCAGCCAAAATATAGATTGCCACCAGATAAAAGCCATAATTTGCAAGAGCTCCTGCCGGCAGAAACAACAGACAACCTGCCGAATAAAGTGTTAATCCCAATAAAACGCCTGCTTTATAGGATTTCTTTTTAATTAGAATTGCCGACGGGAGGGCAAAACAAAAATACGAACCGTAAAACGCAACTTGGATAAGCGATGTCTGAAAGTCGGTCATACTCATAATTCGCTTAAATGCAGCCAGTAATGTATCGGTCATGTTATTTGCCATGCCCCACATAAAAAACAAACTGGTTATCAGAATAAACGGTAACAGGTAATTTTCTCCATTAGCTCCTGTTAACAGGAATTTTTTATTGTTATATGTCATAAAAATAAATGTATTGGTAAAAAAATGAAGCCTCAAAGGTAGGTGAATTTAGCGAAATTTCCAACACATTATCAATTGATTGATTTTTAATTATTTAACCATTAAACAAGTTTTTTTGATTCATATTTTTTGCTTCTAATATCTTATGGGGAATAAGATAAGATATGAGTTTGTTTGCTCACAAATTGGACTGTGACAACAGGATAGTTATAAATAAAAATCCGTTTTCGTTTTTTTAATATAGCTGTTTTTGTGTTATCCTGCTTTTTTTCTACTTTTACACCCGATTTTTTTAATTGTTAATTCGTAAACATAAAAATAAATGATGCACTACAACACACAGCAGAAAACATTGGTGTTGCCAGAATACGGACGGAATATCCAAAATATGGTCGATTATGCCGTAACAGTCGAAAACCGAACAGAACGCCAACGTTGTGCAGAATCCATTATCAATATTATGGGTAATCTTTTTCCCTATCTGCGCGACGTGAACGACTTCCGTCATAAATTATGGGATCACTTGGCTATCATGTCTGATTTCCAACTGGATATTGACTATCCGTACGAAATTATGAAAAAAGAAAATTTATATACTCGTCCAGAAACAGTACCGTACAAAACAGGAAATATCACATACCGCTATTATGGTCGTAATCTGGAAGATATGATTCAAAAGCTGGGGGATTTTTCGGATGAAAATAAAAAAGAAAAAGATGCGCTGACTTCCCTTCTGGCCAATCACATGAAAAAATCATTTCTTACATGGAATAAGGAAACAGTGGATGACAGCAAGATTTTCAAAGATTTGTGCGAACTTTCCCAAGGCAGAGTAAAAGTGGAGCAAGATTTCCTGAAATTGCGGGAATCAAAGGATATTCTGCAACGGAAGAATCGCAATATTGTTGATAAACGAAGAGTAAACCGCTAATTTAAACGATTGTCAATGAGTGCATTCGTCATAGAGGGCGGGCATCGTCTGAGCGGAGAAATAGAACCGCAAGGCGCCAAAAACGAAGCGTTGCAGGTGATTTGCGCTACATTGCTTACTTCCGAAAAGGTTATTATTCACAATATTCCCGATATACTGGATGTCAATAATTTGATTCAGATTCTGCGTGAATTTGGAGTTTTGATAGAACGTCTGGCGAAACACTCGTATGCTTTTCAGGCAAATAACATATCATCCGATTTTTTTTCAACCGAATCATTCATACAGAAAAGCGCTTCGTTACGCGGCTCAATCATGCTGGTAGGGCCGCTGCTGGCGCGTTTTGGACAAGCAACGCTGTCTCAGCCAGGCGGCGACAAAATCGGACGGCGCCGTCTTGACACTCATTTTATTGGTATCCAAAAACTTGGAGCTTCGTTTCAGTTTAATGAGGAAGAAAATTACTACACTTTTTCAGCCAAACGACTTACTGGAAATTATATGCTGCTCGACGAAGCATCCGTTACCGGAACGGCGAACATCATTATGACTGCTGTGCTGGCATCAGGTACAACAACGATTTACAATGCAGCCTGCGAACCATATATTCAGCAACTCTGTAACATGCTCAACCGCATGGGCGCCAGTATTTCAGGAATCGGTTCAAACTTGCTGACAATAAATGGCGTAACGGAATTACACGGTTGTGAACATACGCTCTTGCCGGATATGATTGAAATTGGCAGTTTTATCGGGATGGCGGCTATGAC
>JAITHZ010000376.1 GCA_031279795.1 Bacteroidales bacterium | reverse complement strand
TGTTGAACAGATGCTTGACACAATTGCTTGTATCCATCCGTCATTTTTTGAGCTGACGATGATGTTGGCATTCATGTATTTCGCTGAAGAAAAGGTAGATATTGCTGTGATTGAAACAGGGTTGGGCGGGCGTCTGGACAGTACAAACATCATCTCGCCGGAATTGGTGGTGATTACAAACATTAGCTTCGACCATACGCAGTTTCTGGGCAATACGTTGCCAGAGATTGCTGCCGAGAAAGCTGGAATTATCAAGCCTCACATTCCGGTCGTCATTGGCGAAGCTGGAAATAGCGCAGTCAGGCATGTTTTTGAGACAAAGGCCTCGGAAGTCAATGCCCGTATCTGCTTTGCCGAAGATATGCCGAAAGTATTATCAGCAGAGATAAAAAGCGGTTACCAGATTTTTCAAACCACAGATTATCCCAATTTAACATGTGGATTAACTGGATTTTATCAGCAAAAAAATGCCAATACGGTTTTGACAGTTATTGAAAAATTAAAAAGCATAAACATAACAATCCCTGACGTTGCTGTTTACGAAGGATTTAAAGATGTACAACCACTTACCAGTCTTGCAGGGAGATGGCAAAAATTACAGGACAATCCATGTGTTATTTGCGACACGGGACATAACGAAGCAGGTATTGAATTTGTAATCAAACAGTTGAAATCAATGAAATACAGCAAGCTCCGAATTGTTTTCGGTTTGGTGAACGACAAGGACACTGCAAAAATCATTGCATTATTGCCGGACGACGCTGTATATTACTTCACCAAAGCATCTGTGCAGAGGGCTTTAGACGAAGAAGAACTGCATCGGATTGCCTCAACACGCGGATTATGTGGTATGGCTTATCCATCTGTGTGCCACGCTATACGCAATGCATTGCACGATTCTGACAGCGACAATCTTGTCTTCATTGGCGGCAGCAATTTTATCGTAGCGGATGCGCTGTTATATTACGAAAGTGAGAAATCAATCTCTTGACGGGTACACAAAATTGGTTATCAAATACAAAGCCTTGTCTGTTTCGTATCTTTTTAACGGCGCATTTTGCCATGGAAAAAGCGGGTCGCGATAATTGCTTTTGCGAATAATGCGGCCTCCCATCGGCCATTGTGCCGGACCAAAGTAGCCGTGTTCGTACATGAATTTCCACCGGTATGTGTCATAGACGACTTCGAAACGGTCTAAAACCGAAGCTGCATCGTAATTGCTTTTGTATGGATAAGCGCCAAAATACACATTCACAGCGGGCGCTGTCCATGCTTTTCCCGAAAAATCATTAAAACGCCACTCGTAGCGCATGAAGAGCAATTGCGCCAGACTGTCGGGTATCTGATGCTGAAAAGCAGAAAACGAGCTTGGAAAACGAATGTCATGCGATGGCAGCACAGGTTTCAGGCCTTCCAGTGATATATGGAAAGGAAATTTTGACTGTGTATGGCCTCCCATTGAAAACAGGCACCCAAGTATCAAAATGGTTAATTGTAATCTGGTCTTTTTCATATTGTATTTATTTTTTTCACACTTTTATATACAAAAAAAAATAAATTGTTGATTAAATTTAGATAAGGGACGCGAAATAAACAAGATCAATCCCACTTGATAATTATTACTTCAGAGGTTTTGAAACTTTATTTTATTGAGCGCCCTTACTATCCTTATTTTTTAAGTTTTGAGGGTTCGTAATTCGTAATTCGTAATTAAATTCAGTTTTCTTTCATTTTTTTTCTGGATTTCAATGTTTTCAATTCCTTTTCCAGCGATTCGATTTTTTCGTCCTGATTCCAGATGGTAGTCATCAGGGAGTTAAGTTCTTCGTTTTCAATGGAAGAAGGGATTTTGGCATTTACGCGATCAATCAGGTCGCTCAATACGTTCATGTAGTTATTGAACGCTTCGTAAGGCGAATCGTAGGGGCTGTAGTGCGCATGTACGACTCCGTCGGAGAAATGCTTGGTGCACATGTAGAAGAAATGATCGCTGGACTGAAGCCGCAACCAGTCGTGCAGTATGCTCCGGTCATTGACCAGCCGTACCCGTTCGCCGAAGCTGTTCAATTTTTCAAATGCCTCTTTTTGGAGAATGTTTCCCAGCCAAGCGCTTGTATCGCGTTCTTCGTCGGCCCATGAGATAGGATAAGGAACAGAAAATCCGGCGATTGGTCTCAGTTTTTTCGACACTTCCGACGGTGTTGAAAACCCGATTCCGTTTTTTTCGGCAAAATGAGGCAAGGCTTTGAAAAATTCAAAAATTCCCGTTTCTTTCCGTTGCATTTCGCCCAGCGCTTCGTAGTTCATGAAGAGGTTTATCAGTTGTTCATCTTCCGGCGAGCCAGCTATCCACGAGATGTACTTGTCGGCGGTCAGCGGATACTGGTCCCAGCCGTAATTGGAAAAGCGGAAAGCAATGTCGTCGCTCAATTTTGAATTTTTCAACAGGAGTTTGAACTTTTTGTTTCCTTCTGCATGATACAGGTAATTCGGACTTTTCCAGCCCAGTATATGTTTTGCTCCTTCGGTAATCATCGTATCGTAGCCCATTGAAGCAACTATTGATGCAATCTCATCGGAATAAATAAGTTCCGTATTTCGGAAGACTTTGGTTTTTTGGCCGAATAACAATTCAATTTTCTGTTCGTGCATTTTCACTTGCTGAATAAATTCTTCCGGTTCGTCGATTAACGAAGTCAGCGAATGTGCATAGGTTTCTGCCAGAAATTCGACACAGCCTGTTTTTTCTAATTCTCGAAAACTGTCAATCACCTCTGGTACATGCACTTCAAACTGTTCCAGCGCCATGCCCGTAATCGAAAAGGCAACCTTGAACTTGCCTTTCGCGTTTTGTATCATTTCCAGCAACGAGCGGTTTGCTGGCAGGTAGCAACGTTCGGCAATACGCCGGATGATTGTTTCGTTGTTGTAATCGTCATAATAATAATGGTCGGCGCCGATGTCAAAAAAGCGGTACCGTTTCAGCCGGAATGGCTGATGAATCTGAAAGTAAAAACAAATTGTTTTCATGTTATCTGACTGTATTAATGTACGAAATAATTATAAATGTTTCTAACTCGTTCGCCGGCATATTCCCACTTGATTTCATCCACTTCTGTTTTTCCGCTTGTTTTCAGGTGCTCATACAGCGAAGGGTAAGTAATGATGGCATAAATGGCGTCGGCCATTGCGTCGATGTCCCAATAGTCAATTTTGAAAACGTTGGTCAGGATTTCGGCGCAGCCCGATTGTCTGGAAACAATGGTGGGAATGCCAACCTGCATTGCTTCCAGAGGAGATATGCCAAAAGGCTCTGATACGGAAGGCATTACATAAACGTCGCTTGCTTTGAGCATTTCGTACACCTGTTTGCCTTTGAGAAAACCGGTGAAATGGAAATGGTCGGATATTTTCCGTGCGGCGGCCAGGCGAATCATTTCGTTCATTTTGTCGCCGCTGCCAGCCATGACGAAACGGACGTTCGTTGCTTTTTGCAATACACGGTGAGCTGCTTCGACAAAGTATTCCGGACCTTTTTGCAT
>JAITHZ010000049.1 GCA_031279795.1 Bacteroidales bacterium | reverse complement strand
CAAAGTATTTCTTCGCGATTTTGAAAATGAAATCGGTTACAGTGACAGCGCCGACGCAAAACTTAACAAATTGGCAACGACGAAGCATATCATGTTTGCTTTCAATTGTTTGAAAACCGATAAAGCATTGTTCGATCGTCTGGATAAAATATTTCCGTTTATTGAAATTTATTGCGACCCGCTAAATGATTATAAAATTTCGTGGTATTACCCCGAGAAAATGCCGCTGGACGAAAAACTGCTGATTGTCCGCTATTTCAAAAATTCCAGCTTTATAGAAGATTCGGATGATGAAACTTTTTTACAGTTTATAGAAGAAGCTGCAGCTTACGAATTGATTTGCATTCGCCCAGAAGTGACCGAAAAAGTAGAACGCCGCTACGAACAACTGATGCTCGAAGAATTGAAAGCCACGCATAAGCCAGATTTTTCGCTAATTCATACCACCCTGTTTCCATATCAGATAGAAGGTGTTAATTTTTCGCTTTTCCGCAAAGCCGCCATCATTGCCGATGAAATGGGATTGGGAAAAACCGTTCAAGCTATTGCGGTGGCAGTGTTGAAGAAGCAGATATTCGGATTTCGCAAAACGCTGATTGTCTGTCCAGCAATACTTAAAACCCAGTGGGAAAAAGAAATACTGCATTTTTGCGGCGAAAAAGCCATCATCCCGTCAGGATTGCCCGAAGAACGCGAATTGCAATACGGCGACAGCCGGAATTTTTTCTGTATCATCAACTACGAAACAGTTGTGCGTGACAGCCTGCTGATTAACCAGGCAGGATTTGATTTTCTAATTCTTGACGAAGCCCAAAAAATCAAGAATTACGAAACGAAAACATCCTTGTCTATTAAACAGCTAAAAACCAAGCATATACTGGTGCTTACAGGAACGCCTATAGAAAATCGCCTCATTGACATCTTTTCCATCGTAAGCGCCATCGACCCATATTTTTTTGGACCTTTGTGGGAATTTTCCTACCAATACTGCCTGTTCGACACCGAAAATCCCAATAAAATCAGCGGCTATTACAACCTGAATAAGCTGAATCAGAGGCTGTCGGAAGTTCTCATACGTCGTGAAAAAAGTACAGTAGCGAGCCAGCTCCCCGACGTCAGATATATTGATATTCCAGTAAACCTGTCGCCTTTGCAGGATAATTACCATGCCAGTTATCTCAAGGGGGTAGTGGGCATCATCCGCAAAAAATTCCTGACGCCATACGACATGCAACGAATGACTATCCTGCTCAATAATGCACGAATGGTCTGCGATTCGACATTTCTGGTGGAGGAGGAAACAAACGAATCGCCAAAACTGGACGAGTTACAGGAAATTCTGGTCGAAAAGCTGGATATTTCCAATACATCTCGCAAAATTATTATTTTTTCGGAATGGACCAAAGTACACAAACTGATAGGTCGAATGCTGCGAAAAAACAACATCGGATTCGTGGAATTGAATGGCAAAATTCCGGTGAAGTTGCGAGATGAATTAATTAAAAAGTTTGAAATCAATCCGGAATGTAAAGTCTTCCTCTCAACCGAGATAAGCGGGTCGGGCTTGAATTTACAGATTGCCGATATCCTCATCAATTTTGAACTGCCATGGAATCCGGCAAAGATGAATCAGCGCATTGGACGAATTGACCGCTTAGGTCAAAAAAGCAACAAGCTGATTATCTATAATTTTATTTCTCGTAATTCGATTGAACAGCAGATTGCTGCAGGACTGCTGGTGAAACAGAATTTGTTCGACGGCGTGCTTTCCGGAGAAAATTCAATTAATTACGTTGATTTTTCCACCAAAGGCCGTTCGCAATTCATTCAGCAGATTGAAGCATTCGTCAATCGACAGGAAAAAATACTCGCCGAAGATTTTAACGAACAAACACGAATGTTTCATCCAAATGCAGTCGGAAAAGATACAAATACTTCGACAGACATCACGCTGCTGGAGCTGGAAGAAGAACATAACCGCGAAAACATGGAACAACAGGAGCAGAAAAACCTGTTGCTACAAAAAAATGCAGGGAATGAAAAATCATTTGCGGAAAATCAGACACAAGAATTAAAACGAGTTATGAACAGCGGCATGGAATTTCTGGCCGGACTTTTCAGAATATCAACAGGAAAAGACCTTGAGATGGAAAATCGTAAAATCGAAATTGACAGCCAGACAGGAGAGGTGATGATGCGATTCAAAATTAGATCTGACAGCTTAAAATCCAACGCAGGTTTCGATGAAATATCTTTACACCATCCACCGGAATAGTGCAAAACATGATTTAGTTCTCTAATTTCGGTCAACAGTTAAATTTCTGTAAATAAGTTTGTTTTATAGAACTATTTCCTACATTTGAGCAGTTTTTATTATTGCTTGTTGAATTGTAAAACTATTGATAAACAAATTGAATATGAGAGTATTATATCGACGAATAATAATTTTCACCTTCATCTTCCATGTTTGCTGTCAGAATCAGGATGAAGGATTGCACTTGCGGAAAAGCGCTGAGGCTTCCCTGAAAATCCTGGCCATAGGGAACAGTTTCACAGAAGACGGAACGGCATATTTACCGGCGCTTTTGAACGACAAAAAATTAAGCCACAAAGTCGAAATGGCTCAATTGATTCGTGGCGCCTCGTCGCTGGCAATGCACG
>JAITHZ010000031.1 GCA_031279795.1 Bacteroidales bacterium | reverse complement strand
TTGGCATGGAAAACAGCAAATCGGCATTGAACGAATTAGTCAGCCGTTCACCTAAAACAGCCATCCTGAAATCAACCGGCGAAGAAGTCGACGTAGCGACAGTGGCTGTCAATACCGTTATTTTGGTGAAGCCGCACGAAATGATTCCGCTGGATGGAATCGTGGAAACCGGCCTGACTTCAATTGATGAATCGTCGATTACCGGCGAACCGATTCCGCGCGAAAAACACCCCGGCGATATGGTTTTTGCAGGTACATTGAATAAAAGCGGTTATATTGAAATCATTACCACAAAAACGAGCGAAAATACCACCTTTTCGAAAATAATCCGCATGACTTTCGAAGCGGGAGAAAATCGCAGCAACTCACAACGATTCATTCAAAAATTTGCACGCTGTTACACACCGACGGTTGTGATTTTATCGGCGCTCATTTTCATTGTTCCGGTTCTGTTTCTGCATGAAAATCTCTACACATGGTTAGAACAGGCTATTACGCTGCTGGTGATTTCCTGTCCGTGCGCCCTGGTGATTTCCACGCCGGTAGCCATCTATGCCGCCATCGGGAATGCAGGAAAAAAAGGTGCGCTGGTAAAAGGCGGAAAGTATCTCGAAACATTTGCTGACGTGAAAGTCATCGGACTGGACAAAACACGGACGATTACTTCCGGCAATCCTGTTGTCTCCGATGTTATTCCGCTGAACGTTCGCTCGAAAGAAGAATTGCTGGCATGCTGCGCAGGCGCGGA
Organism: Bacteroidales bacterium; assembly: GCA_031279795.1. Taxonomy (GTDB): domain Bacteria; phylum Bacteroidota; class Bacteroidia; order Bacteroidales; family WRGA01; genus WRGA01. The sequence continues at coordinate 2,694 of JAITHZ010000031.1, read as the reverse complement.
ACTGTTTTCGGAACATCCGCTGGCTCAGGCCATCGTCGACACCTCCCGCAGGGAAGGGTTCGAACCACATCTGGCCGAAAACTATCAAAGCATTCTTGGGAAAGGTTTAAAAGCAAACTGTCTGGTGTGCGAACATCGGTCTATTTTGGCAGGAAATTCGAATTTTATTAAAGAATATGAAACCATTACTCCCGAAATGGAACAAATTATTGAGCGCTTGCACCATGAAGGAAAAACAAGCGTTGTGGTCAGCTTTGGGAATGGAGTGGCTGGAATTATTGGATTGATGGATGACGTCAAGCCGGAAAGCGCCGAAATTGTGGCACAGATTAAATCACTTGGTGTGCGACCGGTAATGATAACCGGCGACAATACCCAGAGCGCATTGTATGTGGCCGGATTAACCGGAATTGAAGATGTTTACGGGGATTGTCTTCCCGAAGATAAAGCCGCAAAAATCAAAGAACTACAAGCACAATACAAAAAAGTGGCCATGGTGGGCGACGGAGTAAACGACGCTCCGGCAATGGCCTTGTCGGATGTGGGCATAGCGCTGGGCGTAGCCGGAAGCGACACAGCTATCGAAACTGCTAACATCGCCCTGATGAATGACCGTCTTTCGCTCATCCCTTATTTGATAAAACTGAGCCGAGCAACCTTGCAAAAGATTAAAATCAACATCTTTGCAGCAATCTTTGTGAAGCTCCTGTTTATCCTGCTGGCAATATTCGGTTACAGCAATCTGGTGATGGCAATCGTTGCAGACGTAGGCATTACTATTGCCGTCATTGTTCACAGCCTGATGCTGTTACGATTTAACCCATCAGTACACAAAAATTAAAAATAATGAGGCATGTAAAATATTGCTTCCCATTTTTATTTTTCAAAAAGAAAAAAAAATTAAAAATTAGCTGATGTTTTGGAAATACGAAAACAATGTCTAATTTTGCGGCTCAATTTTTAAAACCATTATTTAAGAGATAACAGTATGATTATTGTACCAGTAAAAGAAGGAGAAAACATCGAGAAAGCGCTGAAAAAATTCAAGCGCAAATTTGAAAAAACAGGCATTATCAAAGAAGTCAGATCACGGCAAGCTTTTATAAAGCCTTCTATTTCAAAGAGAAAACAAAAGATACACGCAGTTTACATTCAAAAATTGCAACAGGCAGAAGAATGATCTTTTCTTTTTTATTTGGAAATCACATTATTGTTTCCTACATTTGTTGCTCGTTTTTTAAAGCGACGATTTTATGTCAATAGAGTCATTTCTTCAGTATATGCAGTATGAAAAGAATTATTCTTCTCATACGATTCTTTCTTATACCAAAGACTTGACCCAATTCATTCTTTTTATAGAAAGTAAATACCAGCTCACAGCATGGGAAGCAGTTCAGCCCCACATGATAAGGGCGTGGATAGTTGCGTTAATGAAAGAAAAACATGTCCCGAAAACGATTAGCCGGAAATTAAGTGCGATTAAATCATACTATAGATTTCTGACGAAAAAGAATCTGGCGACAAAAAATCCGGCAAAAAATATTAACGGGCCGAAATTAACAAAAAAATTACCCGCCTTTGTCAGAGAAAAAGAAATGGACCTGTTGCTGGACAATGTACTTGGCTCAACTGATTTTGCTACATGCCGCGACCGGCTGATTATTGAATTTTTTTACCTGACAGGAATTCGACGGGCAGAATTAATTGGACTCAAAACGGTGGATATTGACTTGTGGGGAAATCTCATCAAAGTAACCGGAAAACGCAACAAACAACGTTACATTCCGTTTGGAGATGAACTGAAGACACATATATTATTATATGAACAGTTCAAGAAACAAAAAGAGCTTGGTGAAACGGAGTATTTTTTCGTCAGAGAAAATGGCGAAATGATGTACCCCAAGCAAGTTTACCTGATAGTAAACAAAAATTTAACAGCCGTCAGTTCACTGAGCAAGCGAAGTCCGCATGTATTACGGCATACATTTGCAACCGCCATGCTGAATAACCATGCCGGACTGATGGAAGTAAAAGAGCTGTTGGGTCATAGCAGCCTGGCAGCAACAGAAGTTTATACGCATATAACATTTGAAGAATTAAAAAAAGTGTATCATGAGGCCCATCCCAGAGAGGAATAGGCCCTAAAAAAAGAAATTTTATGGAAATAAGCATTCAATCCGTCCATTTTTCAGCATCAGAACAGTTGGAAACATTCATTCAGAAAAAAGTTTCAAAATTGGAACATTTTTTTGACGGCATTATCAGAGCCGAAATTTCATTGAAAGTTATTAAACCGGAATCAGCCAACAACAAGGAAGTGCACATCCGACTGAGCGTACCGGGAGACGACTTGTTTGCCGACAAAACATCAGATACTTTCGAGCAGGCAGTTGACGAAGTAGTACAGGCATTGGAAAAGCAAGTCCAAAAATTTAAAGAAAAATTAAAAGGAAAATAAAAAAAACGGAAAATACTTGCGTAAGAAAAAAAAAGTATGTACTTTTGCAGCCGTTTCATTTTTTGAGAAACGGTAAGTTTTTTGATATATTCTTTAATGTTGATTGTCAATAGATTAGTCATTGTATGATGCTGACTGTTGAATCAATTATAAAATGCCTCTTTAGCTCAGTTGGCCAGAGCACGTGATTTGTAATCTCGGGGTCGTTGGTTCGAATCCGACAAGAGGCTCAAGGA
>JAITHZ010000022.1 GCA_031279795.1 Bacteroidales bacterium | reverse complement strand
TTTTATTCCGAACTTTCCCAGTGCAACGCCTGTAAAAGCCGTTAAACACAGGTATAATATGGTAGATGCAATACTCTGTGTTGTAAGAAAATCGTATATAATGTTCATAATCATTTTTTTTTATAATGGAATATTTCCGTGTTTTTTGGGGGAATTTGTTTTCATCTTGTTCTTAGCCATGTCCAACGCCTGTATCAGTTTAATGCGGGTCTGTTCGGGCAGAATTATTTCGTCGATGTAGCCCAGTTCGGCGCTTTTATAGGGGTTGGCGAAGAGAATCTTTTTCAGTTTAGTCATCGCGTAGCGTATTTTCCGGTAGTGACCTCCACGCAGGTTCGCAAACCACTCTTTTCCCATCGTCGGTTGTGTGTTCTTCCAACGAGTTTTCTTTAGATTGAACACAGATGTAAATCATCGGAATATCGGATGTATTGCACAATCCCCTTTTTCCTTGAGGGGCAACTCTTATTACACTTCCCTCGGCAATAGGGAAACAATCATCATCCACCTGATAATAGCCGTAACCTTTTAAGATAATGTATGTTTCCTCATCCTTGCTGGGAAATGGAAATAGGGCAATTCACTCTTTGGAGGCAATACGGTAAACGAAAGTTCCGTTCCTGTCGCCTTTGTCGCTTCCTTGACAAATAACTTGCCTCTGACTTCCTGCTTTGTTACGGGATGGATAAAGGAATAATCCCCCAACTCGCTCAAATTACCGATGTTGACTGCCGTATGGTTTTTATTTTCCGAAATCTTTTCAATTAATTTCATGTTACATTACATTTTTAATTTAATTCACATTGATAACAACTATTCCCATGCGTGCGACACCCACAGCCGCGACTGTACGGCACGCACTCGACCGGGTGGACGATGCCCACTGCACCGAGTGAATGACACACACACGACCGAGTGTTTATCACTCATTATCTGTTTCGTCGCAATAGTTTTGCCGGATATTGTCGGCAGCCTCTACCATATTTTTCAATGCCTGAACGGTTTCATCCCAATTCCGGGTTTTCAGGCCACAGTCGGGATTTATCCACAATTGATTGACGGGAATCAATTCGATGGCTTTACGAAGCAGCGTTTCTATCTCGCTCACCGACGGAATACGGGGAGAATGGATGTCATAAACGCCCGGCCCAATATCATTCGGATATTTGAAGTTGATAAAGGCGTCCAGCAGTTCCATTTGTGAACGCGAGGTTTCGATGGTTATAACATCCGCATCCATTGCGGCAATGGATGTGATGATGTCGTTAAATTCGGAGTAGCACATGTGGGTGTGTACCTGCGTATGCGTTTGAACGCCTGCAACCGACAGTTTGAACGCTTTTACCGCCCAGTCCAGATATTCCGCCCGGTCTGCTTTTCGGAGCGGTAGCCCTTCCCTTATTGCCGGTTCGTCCACCTGAATGATTTTTATTCCGGCCTGTTCCAAGTCGAGCGCTTCATCGCTAATGGCCAGCGCTATCTGCATGGCGGTTGTCGAGCGGGGCTGGTCGTTACGAACGAACGACCATTGAAGAATGGTCACAGGGCCGGTAAGCATGGCTTTCACCAGTTTGCCGGTCAATGACTGTGCGTAGTTCGTCCACTGAACCGTCATCGCTTCCGGGCGGGAAACGTCGCCGTAGATGACGGGCGGTTTCACACAGCGCGAGCCGTAGCTTTGCACCCAGCCGTTTTGGGTAAAGGCAAAGCCGCTCAACTGTTCGCCGAAGTATTCAACCATGTCGTTGCGCTCAAATTCGCCGTGCACAAGTACGTCCAAACCGATTTCTTCCTGTATCCTTACGGCATTTTGTGTGAACGCACGGATTTCGTTTATGTAGTCTTTTTCGGAAATAAGACCTTTTTTGAATTTTGAACGAACTTCCCGCACTTCTTTTGTTTGAGGGAAAGAGCCGATTGTCGTAGTTGGTAAAACGGGTAAATTCAGGTAAGCGGCCTGTATTCCTTTTCTTTCTTCAAAGGAGGTTTTTCTTTCAAAATCTTTTTCGCGGATGGCAGAAACCCTGGCCTGAACAGCTGGGTCGTGTATAAGACGCGATGACAATCGCGATTGGATGGCTTTCCTGTTTTCGACATACAAAGTATGATTCTCCCGCTCGCCGGCCGGAAGCGTTGAAAGTTTTGCCAGTGCGGAAACTTCGTTCAGCTTTTGTTTGGCAAAGGACATCCATTGCTTTATTTTTTCCGGTAACGACGTGTTGTCCGTTTCCAAATCCAAATCGCAGGGAGCGTGCATCAGGGAACAGGACGGAGCTATCCATATCCGTTCGCTTCCCAGCGCTTTTGCCGCCTTATCCACCATACGCAGGGAAGCGCTGTAATCGTTTTTCCAGATATTCCGCCCGTCGATAATTCCCAGAGAAAGCGACATTGATTCCGGAATCTTCGCTATTACATCATCCAACTGTTGATTTCCCCGCACTAGATCGACATGCAGCGAATGTACCGGTAACGAACAGGCGAGGGAGAGATTATCCCTCAATTCTCCGAAATAAGTAGTTAACAGTATATTTATTCCGGGACATTCTTCCGACAAATAACGATAGGCTTCGGTAAAGGCATTCCGTTCATTTTCATTCAAATCTGTGACCAGATAAGGCTCGTCTATCTGAATATATTGTGCGCCAAGTTGATGCAAATTGT
>JAITHZ010000019.1 GCA_031279795.1 Bacteroidales bacterium | reverse complement strand
CGAAATCTTGTCGGCAATGCTTTCCGATAAATGAAAATGGCCGGTATCAAGTGTCACGATTTTCTGTTTCTTTGCTCCGTATCCCAGATAGAAATCGTATGAACCTACAGTGTAACTTTCGAGCGCAATGCCAAAGAGTTTGGCTTCGATACAGTCTTTCATGTTCCGGTATTCTTTTGCAAAAATTTCGTCTAATGAATGTTCCAGTATTTGCCGGTATTTCATTCGATTAACGGTTATATCCTTCGATCCGTCGTGTATCCATAAATTCATGATGCATGGCTCGTGCTGGTATTTACCCATCTCTTCGGAGATAGCCCGACAGCGTTTGGTGTGTTCAATCCAGAAACTGCGAACAGTCTTGTCGGGATTGGCCAACGTCAGATTGCCACTCTTGGGATGTCCGAACGATGTGGAATTGAAGTCCAGTTTCAACCCTTTTTCTTTCGCCCATTGCATCCACGAGGTAAAATGTTCTGGTGAAAGTTCGTTTCTGTCCACAACTTTTCCGCCAAAATCGCCGTAAATGGCGTGCAAGTTCAATCGGTGACTGCCACCAATATAAGTGAGCACCTCTTCGATGTCGGCACGTACTTCGTCAATATTGCGGGCTTTCCCCGGATAGTTTCCAGTAGCCTGAATCCCGCCTCCGCCTAATTTGCCCAGATTTTCGAATCCTCCAACGTCGTCCGTCTGCCAGCAGTGCAGCGAAATGGAAATCTGCTGCAGTTTTGCCAGCGCCTTGTCGGTGTGAACGCCCAGCGCTGCATAACGTTCTTTTGCTATTTCATACGCTTTTTCTACTAATGCTGTTTTTCTCATGATTTTTTTGTTGCTTAATGAATGATTTCGGTAAATTTTTTATATGAATATGTACTCTTTTGTGTATCCTGCGGCAAATATACGACAGGGGTTACGGAGTGTTTGATTATCTCGCGCATCTCGCGCAGGGAATCTACAACGCCCAGACCTCTGGCTTGCAGCATGACATTGCCAATGGCGGTTGCTTCCGAAGGCCCTGCTATAACGGGGATACCGGTAACGCTGGCAGTTAGACGGTTCAACAAGCCGTTTTGAGAACCACCTCCTATTACGTGAAGTTTTTCGATGGCGAACGGCGCAAGTTGCATCATTTTTTTCAACACATCGTTGTATTTCATCGCCAGACTGTCGAAAATGCAGCGCGCAAACTCTCCATCGGATACAGGCGCTTGTTGGCCTGTATTCCGGCAATACGCAGCAATGGCTTCTGTCATCGACGGCGGATTGGCAAACGATGGGTCGTCGGGATCCACAAACAACTGAAAAGGCGCTGCTGAATCGGCCAGTTGTATAATTTCGGCATATGTGTGCTTGCGTCCGTCTTTTGTCCATTCCTTGCGACATTCTTCCAGCAGCCACATGCCGGTAATATTTTTCATAAAACGGATTGTTCCTTCTACTCCGCCTTCGTTGGTAAAATTCAGATTATAGCTTTCTGTGGAGATAATGGGTTCATTCACCTCAATGCCCATCAACGACCATGTGCCGGAACTCAGGTAGGCAAACCGTTCGTTTTCGGACGGAACTGCCGCTACAGCCGAAGCTGTATCGTGACCTGCCACCGTAACGACGGCTACTTTGCCTAATCCTGTAGATGCTGCCAATTCATCTGTCAGATATCCGACCACCGTTCCAGGATTAACAAGTGGCTGCATCAGCGACTGTTTTATGTTGGCGGCGCTCATCAGCGCCTGGTCAAACTGTCGTGTACGGGGATTCAGCAACTGCGATGTGGATGCAATGGTGTATTCGCATATTTTCTTGCCTGTCAGTAAATACGAAAGTGCATCGGGCATAAACAGCAAATCCTTTGCCGCTCGCAACGCCGAAAACTGTTCTCTGCTTGCAGCAAACAACTGGTACAGTGTATTGAAATTCATGATTTGAATTCCAGTCAGTTCATATACTTTCTTTTGGGGAATAAGTTGGAAAAATTTCTCCGGAATGCCATTCGTGTACGGGTCGCGATATGCACGGGGGGCGCCAACTACGGCGCCATCATCGCCCAGTAGAACAAAATCGACTCCCCATGTGTCAATGCCGATCGCATCAATTGGAACATTCTCTTTGGAAGCTGCTTCCATACCGGAAACCAACGCACTGTACAATGCCAATATATCCCAGTAGTACTTTCCATGTACCTGAATGATTTGATTTGGGAAACGGGTCAATTCCTTCATGGTAATTTTTCCGTCCGCCAGTGTAGCAAGAATGGAACGTCCGCTGGTTGCGCCAATGTCGAATGCTAAAAAATGATGTTTTTCCATGGACAATTATTTTTTCGGCAAAAATAAGCGTTGAAATGAACACGACCACTAAGTATTTTGATATAATTACTTTGGAAATTGACAATTATAGTGATTAGTGGTTAGTGGTTAGTGCGAATTAAGAGTTGAAAACGCCGCCAAGCGTTGCCTGTGATATTGTTCTTTGACATACGAATTGAGAATTAGGATAAGGGATAAGGGCTTCTTAACATCTTTGTGTCTCATTCATTTATCTAATTAATTATCAACTTTTGATTCGCATGATTAAGAATTCTCGACTCTTAACCACTAACTACTAATCACTAACTACTAATCACTAATTAACCGAAATCGTCAAACATCAGCATATTCGGTGGCACGCCAATGTTGTCGAGCATTTTCTCGACGGCTTTGGCCATTGGCCCCGGCCCGCACATGTAATATTCGATGTCTTCGGGCGCTTCGTGATTTTTCAGGTAATGGTCGTACAGAACTTGATGAATAAAACCGGTATACCCCGTCCACCCGTCTTCGGGCAGTGGCTCGGAAAGTGCAATGTTGAACGTGAAATTTGGAAATTCTCTTTCCAGTTCGCGGAATTTTTCTTCGTAGAATACTTCGTTTTTCGACCGTGCGCCATACCAGAAACTGATTTTTCGATTTCTGATTTTCAGCGTGTCCAGCAAGTGCAGAATGTGCGAACGGAGCGGAGCCATACCAGCTCCGCCGCCGATGTAAATCATTTCGGACTGGGTGCTCAGAAGTGGGTGAAAGTCGCCGTAAGGCCCGGACACAGTCACCTTGTCGCCGGGTTTGCAGTTGAATATGTAAGACGAGCAAATGCCGGGCTTTATGTTTGTCCATCTGCCTGTCGAACGGTCAAATGGAGGCGTGGCAATGCGGATGTTCAGCATGATGATATTGCCTTCTGCCGGATGATTGGCCATTGAATAAGCGCGGAACGTTTCTTCGTCGTTGGTGCAAGACAAGTCCCACATCCGGTATTTGTCCCATTCCGATTTGAAGCGGTCTTCTACGGAAATGTCGCTGAATTTCATCTTATATTTCGGTACATCAATCTGTATATAACTGCCTGATACGAAATTGAGCGTTTCTCCGGCGGGCAGTTTCACAACAAATTCCTTGATGAAGGATGCAACATTGCGGTTCGACACAACCTCACATTCCCATTTTCGAATCCCAAGTATCGACTGTGGTATCAGCAGTTGAATGTTGTTTTTTATTTTTACCTGACAACCCAGTCGCCAATTGTTTTGGATTTCTTTTCGTGTAAAAAAGCCTGTTTCGGTCGGTAAAATGCTGCCGCCGCCGTCGGGTACCTGACAGCGGCACATGCCACACGTTCCGCCTCCGCCACATGCCGAGGGGAGAAAAATGCGACTGTTGCTCAACGTTGCCAGCACGCTGCTGCCGGGTTTGATTACCAGTTTCTTTTCGTTGTTGATGTTGAGCGTAACGTCGCCCTGCGGAACTAATTTTGCTTTGGCAACCAACAGCAGGATTACCAGCAACATCGTTACGGTCAGAAATACTGCTACACTGAAACCGACAGTTAATAAATTTATTGATAATGATAACATATTTCAACGATAATCTATATTTAACCCAATTTTATACCCAGAAAACTCATAAAGGCAATTCCCATTAAGCCGGTTATGATGAATGTTATGCCTAATCCTCTCAATGGCTTTGGTACGTTCGAGTACTGCAGTTTCTCGCGAATGGCAGCCAGACCGACAATGGCCAGCAGCCAGCCAAGCCCCGAACCGAAAGCGTATGTTGTGGCTTCGCCAATGTGTGCAAAGTTTTTTTCTTGCATGAAAAGAGAAGCGCCTAATATAGCACAGTTTACGGCAATCAACGGCAAAAATATTCCTAACGATTGATACAGTAACGGGGAATATTTTTCGACGGCCATTTCCACAATTTGTGAAAATGAGGCGATTACTGCAATGAATATGATAAAACTCAAGAAACTTAAATCAAGTTCGGCAAATGATTCGTGCACCCATGCCAGTGCGCCGACTTTCAGGATGTAGGTTTCCAGCAGGTAGTTGATGGGCAGGGTTACGAGAAGCATGAATGTGACAGCAACGCCCAGTCCAAGCGCTGTTTTTACATTCTTCGAAACAGCCAGATACGAACACATTCCCAAAAAATAGGCAAAGACCATGTTGTCAATAAATATTGACTTTGCGAAGATATTGAGTATATTTTCCATAATTCATTAATTCTTGCCGCAAAGGTAGAAAAAACAGTTGAGGCGTACAAAATATTGCTCACAATTATTCTATTTTTCAAAAACTGCAACATGTTTCAAAATTTTTTGTAACTTTGCCCCACTTTTATTTTTCTTTTTGTCGAAAAATATTCATATTTATTATCCTATGAGTAGCAAAAATGCTGTAAAAATTAAATTTTTCAATGGTGAAGACATTCCATTGGAATTGCACAAGGTACGTGTTGTGCAAAAATTAAATCTGGTATCCATCGAGCGTCGTCTGGAGGCGTTGAATGAGGGTGGATTTAATACTTTCCGGCTTAATACCAGAGACGTGTTCCTTGATATGCTGACCGACAGCGGAACAAACGCAATGAGCGATATGCAGGTTTCGGCCATGATGCACGCTGATGATGCATATGCCGGTTCTCAAAGCTTTTTCCGTCTGCAGAAAGCGGTGGAAGATGTGTTGAGAAAAAAATATTTATTGCCTGTTCATCAAGGGCGCGCTGCAGAAAATATCCTTTCTTGTGCCTACATCAAGAAAAAGGGGGATCTGATTCCGATGAACTATCACTTCACAACGGCGCTGGCTCACATCACCCAATACGGGGGACGAATCGTTGAACTCCTCCATGACGAAGCCTATAACATTGCCTCTTCCTGTCCCTTTAAGGGAAATATGCATGTCGAAAAGCTCGAAGAGGTTATCAGAGAGACCGGCGCCGAGAATATTCCATTTATCCGGCTGGAAGCTTCGACCAATTTGATCGGCGGACAGCCGTTTTCTATCCAGAACATGCGCGAAGTACGCAATGTGGCCGACAGGTATGGCCTTCGCATCGTTCTTGATGCGAGCCTGCTGGGTGAAAACGCATACCTGATCATACAGCGGGAACCGGAGTTTAAGGATGCATCCATGTCGGAGGTGATTTCCATCATCACGGGACTGGCTGACATCGTTTATTTCTCGGCACGGAAACTCAGTTCTTCGCGCGGAGGCGGTATATGTACCAACGATTTAACCATTTATCGTGAACTGGAAGCTTTGGTGCCGCTATTTGAGGGATTCCTGACCTACGGCGGAATTTCTGTCAGAGAAATTGAGGCAATGGCGGTTGGATTGTACGAAACGCTGGATGAATCTATGATTTGCCAAAGTCCAACGTTCATTTCCTATCTGGTCAATTCGCTTACAGATAACGGCGTTCCGATGGTGACGCCTCCCGGTGTGCTGGGCGCGCATGTCGACGCCATGCAGGTGTGTGCGCACATCCCGCAAAACCAGTATCCGGCTGGATCGCTGGCGGCGGCCTTTTTCCTGATATCCGGTATTCGGGGAATGGAACGTGGTTCGATCTCAAACCAGCGCGACGAAAACGGAAACGAAACATATGCTGACATGGAACTGCTGAGACTGGCTGTCCCGCGAAGGGTTTTTACCCTGTCGCAGATCAAGTACGTTATCGACCGTATGTCGTGGCTCTATCAAAATCGATCCTTGATCGGTGGCCTGAAGTTTGTTTATGAACCGCCTGTTCTGCGCTTCTTCATGGGCGGGCTGGATCCTGTCTCGGACTGGCCGCAAAGACTGATTGCCAAATTCAAAGAGGATTTCGGCGACAGCTTGTGATTATCA
>JAITHZ010000394.1 GCA_031279795.1 Bacteroidales bacterium | reverse complement strand
AAATATGAAACCGACCAATGCGTTGAATGACGGCGCTTCGTTGCAGTATCAAAAATATCCCACAAAGTGCACAAAGAAGAAAAAAACTTTGTGAGCTTTGTGAGCTTTGTGGGAATTAGGAATTAATGCCAATCTAAACATTTTAATCTCAATAATATACACAAATAGTTGCAAATTTAAGGCGATAAATAAATGATAAAGGACACGGAAAATAAGAAAATATTGTATCTTTGTCGTTGTTTTCTTTATTGATTAAACTTTTTATTCATGAAAAATTTTATTTACATATTATTGTTTTGCTGTTTATTGTGTGTTGCATATGCTTGTGGTTCGTCCGAATCAAGGGAAGTTGTTGTTGACGGAAGGTACAAGATGATGATTCCCGGAAATATGAAACCGACCAATGCGTTGAATGACGGCGCTTCGTTGCAGTATCAGAACCGATTACAGGAATTATACATTATTGTCATCGACAATGCAAAAGAAGAATTTATGAATGATCTCGTTGATAATGATTTACTGGATATTTATCCGGCCAGTTTTGAAGGATATTGCGATTTATTGAGCGATCATGAAAATAATTCAGGCGTTTTTTTGGAACAGCAGGATAAACATTTATTAACCAGAGAAACAATTCATAACTTGCCCGCTACGACATTTGAAAATGTCCGTAGAATTGAAAAAATGGACATTTACTATAAAATTGCTTTAATCGAAGGAAAAGAACATTATTATAATGTTGTGGCATGGACGTTGGCGAGTCGAAAAAAACGTTTCGAAAAAACGATTGCAACTATGATTGCATCCTTTAAAGAAAACTGATTGTTGCAGCGTTTCTTTTATATCAGAAAATTATGTAATTTTTAGCCTTAAATATAACTAAAAAAAATAAAATTAATAATATAATAATTGAGAAATTAGCGCTGATATTTTTCGTGTTTTTTGTCAACAGTTCCACGATGCAACGATAAGATTTTTCCCGTTGCACTTCCCGCCTATCCAACTTTGGATGCAAAAAACTATTTGTTTCATTAGCAGTCTATTATTTATTAATCACTTATTTTCAGTGTATTAGTCTATTCGCAAAAAAAAATAATGGCAATTTTTTTGTGTAATCTGAATTATTTTTCTTATTTTTGTAACAGGATTGAATATCCAATCAAAATTTATTTTTTTAACATGAAGAAAAAATTGAAATTTTTACTTATAATAACAGGAATGTTCTTGTTCAGTATGCCGTCCATATCGCAATTTCGGCACGAACTTTCGATATACGGCGGCGGCGGATTGTCAACTTTATTATACAATTTTTCTGCAGTGCCAACTTCACCACTTTCGGGAACTTATGCATTTTTGTTCGAAAGTCGCAGCGCCGAATTGGGTTATGCAGGTCATGCAGGCGCCAATTATTTTGTATTTTTTTCCAACCAGTTTGGCATCGGCACGGGCGCAGAAATTTCGCTGTACCGAGCAGAAGCATCTTTAAACAAGTTTAAGGAAATTTACAATACTTCAGACCCAGAAGGAGCTGGTTTTCAGTTTAAAAGTCGCATGTTGGCCTATAGGGAAAAGCAAGAAGCGTGGCTGCTCAACATCCCGTTGATGCTACAGTTTCAGACGGCAGGCAATGTGCGCTTTTTTCTGTCTGCAGGCGGAAAGGTTGCTTTGCCGCTTCTGGCTACATATGACATTAAAGATGTGCAACTTATCAATTCCGGATATTTTCATGACGAAAATTACAATTACGACGAGCAGCAATTTATTGGTTTCGGCCGGTTTAAAATTAATAAAAAGGAAACGCTTGACATGAACATTGCCTACCTGCTTTCGGCCGAAACCGGCGTTAAATTCAGATTGAGCGACGGTTTTTCCTTATATGCGGGCATTTATTGCGATTATGGTCTGAACACGCTTGTATCATCCAAAAAGGAACATCTGGTAAATTACAGTACGGTACGCGTTCCGGGTAATTATTTAGAGAATAACACCTTTCGAGTAAATAGCGTCTTGAATGCTTCTGTTGGCGAACAGGCGAACCATCCGTTTGTTGATAAAACAATTCCTTTAGCAGCCGGTTTGCGCTTGCGATTTGCATTCGGGCTTGGTAGAACGAATGGCATAGACAATAGTTCGACTCCTGAGGTGCACTGGTGGAACGAACAGGCCGACAACACACCCGCAATCATGGCCGACGACCAGCCTTTGCAGGCGCAGCGGATGCCGGAGAGTGGCGTGATTCCTCTTGAACCGGCAGCGCCCCGTCAGCAAGAACCGTCGCCGCCAAGTATTGTAACGCCTCAGCGTCCGGCTTTGCAGGAACCATTGCCGGTGCCAATGCCTCAACGTCCAGTCCAGCAACCGCCGTATAGCCAGCCGCCGCAATACAGCCAGCCACTACCACAACAGGCTGCAATGGAAACGCTGAAAGAAACACTGTCGGATTTTCCATTCAATCAGGTCAAAGTATCGACAGGCGATAAGGTTATTTTACACAGGAAGATAATTGTGCTGCGTGAAAATCCACAATTGCGTATCATTTGCGAAGGATATGCCGGATATCGCGAATCGCAACAACTGGCCTTGAAACGCGCCGAAGCCGTGAAAGCCTATCTGGTTGAAAACGGAATACCCGCGCATCGAATTGTCGCTACGTCAGTCAATTCAACAGACTGGAGCAGAGGCGATAACGGCAGGGTGGAGTTTATCATAACAAATTGAAAATTACCTGTAGCATTTGCATGAATGTACAATGAAAATGAAAGGTGTTTAGGCGCAGTTGCACTGTGTTTAAGCGTATCTTACTAAAAAAGCCTCCTTGAAGCAGGAGGCCTTTTTAAACATTTAGCGGAAGCGACGAGATTCGAACTCGTGGTACGGTTACCCGTACGGCAGTTTAGCAAACTGCTGGTTTCAGCCGCTCACCCACACTTCCGAATGGGATTTTGTATTTGCGGTGCAAAGTTACAAGGATATTTTTATTTCCCAAATTTTTTCACAATAATTTTTCGCTACTTAACGAATTTACAGGAATACCAACTGTTTTCGTCCGTGATAGAAATGATATAAAATCCGTTGGAATAATGCTGTAAGTCTATTTCAAGTCTTTCGGCAACGGTTGCTTTCGTTAAAAGTTGTCCTTGCGAAGAAACAATGCTGATGAGTTTTTTTGAATCGTTACATGTATTTAAATTGCTTATAAACAATAAATTGTCTGTATAATTGATGCGAACAGAACCTTTTTCAGCTACAGGAAGCTGTTGGGTGTATGTAAGAGCCTTAGAATAGGCATCAAACAGATTAGGTATGCCATATCCGTAATTGTTATCGGGTGAGTCGCTTTTTGATGCATGCTGTCTTAGCAGTTCGATGAGTTCTACATTGCTGAGTTCTGGAAATGCTTGCCAGAGGCAGGCCATCAATCCGGAGATTATTGGCACTGCGTATGATGTGCCGTTGCCAGCGACTGGATTGCCAGAATTGTCCATTACAGCGACAGATGAACCTAACGCCATGATATCCGGTTTAATGCGGTTGTCGGAGGTTGGGCCAACGGAACTGAACGCTGCAATCTGTCCGTTTTTGTCGACTCCGCCAACCGTCAGGACATTTGCTGCATCGGACGGAAAACAGATATACCGCCATTTTCCATTACCTTCGTTGCCCGAGCTGTTGCAAATGAGCAAACCTTTGGCTGCGCCAATATTTGCCGTCTGCGTGATGAATGCCGTCTGTCCGTCCAGCTGGTCTGTGCGGTAGCTTTCCGCCGGACTGTCGTATACATAATAGCCTAAGGAACTGTTGATTATATCAGCTCCAACGCTATCGGCAAACTCAATTGCCGCCGCCCAGTAGTCTTCTTCAATTGGAAATTCATTGGCTGTATCTTCCGAACGAAGCAGCCAGAAAGTTGCATCCGGCGCTGTGCCAACCATCGTTTCCGGCAAATTGGCGGACATGATGGAGAAAACTCTTGCGCCGTGTTCACTGAGGTTGTCGGCAAAAACGTCGTTTCCAGGCGAGACAAAGTCGTGAGAACCAGCTATTCTTGCACCCGACAGAACGGCATGGGCGCTTGAGTTCCGAAACCCTGCATCAAGTACCGCAATTGTCATCCCTTCGCCTCGGTAGCCAGCCTGATGAAGGCGTTCACCATGCAACATCTTTATTTGCAGCGAGGCGTGTCCGTAATAATTTTCACTTTCTCCCGACGAACGCAACGGGTAAACAATTTCCTGCCATGACGGATTTTTAATAACGATGTTTTCGAGTGATTGCGCTGGCTGTTTCCAAACAAATTGCGCAGATTTAACAAAGGGCAAATCGCACAAACCAATACCGGCCAGGGAATCGGAACATTCGATCACAACGGAATTCATCCATTTGCTTTGGGTAATTACCTTCATCCCGCGTGCTCGAATAGCCGAAAGGTAGGCTTGCGAAACAGGAAAATCCACCTCATCAATTGGAACATGGTGTTTTATACGTCGCTCAATGGCTTTTGGCGATAAATATTCTTCGGGGGAATTTACCGAATGCGTTGTCAAATCCTTTCCGTCCAGCATTAGTCGAAAACGATACAAATCATTGGAATACATATCATCAGGCAATATGCAAAC
>JAITHZ010000382.1 GCA_031279795.1 Bacteroidales bacterium | reverse complement strand
ACAAAGAAAAAGATGCAAAGAAGATAAATGTTTGATTAACAATAATTTATTTATCTTTTTTGCATCTTTATATTCGCTAAACAAGACTATTATTTTATTAATAATAATGTTCAATTTTCGTCAGGCCATGACCTGCAATATCTATAACTCGGATTGCAAGACAACCCGCATCTCATTTACCGCCCAGCAGTCCGCCCAAAGCGCCCAAGAGCCCGCCACCGTCTGAATCTCCCTGTTTATCAGAAGATTTTTTTGAAAATAAACCGGCGATATCATTCAAATCAAATTTTCCGTCACCATTACCGACAAATTTGTCCAGCAAACTCGACACGCTTATCCCGTCGGTTTTCCCTCCGGTGATGGAACTAAGCAAACTGTCAATGCTAAACCCTGTGTTGCTGGTGTTGCTGGGAGCATTTGCATTTTTTGTAAGTGCACCTAATACCGTTGGAACTAACTGCCCTGCAATACGTTGCGCAACGGCATTTTTTATGCCTGCTTTTTCCATTAATGAACTGACAACCGATGACTGGACATTATTCACCAGAGATCCGCTGATGCCTTGATTAGCGTTATCGCCAGCCAACATATTCACAATTTGCGGAATACCTCCACCGGCAGCATAGTCTTTCAAACCATCAAAAACACCTTCGGCAGCCGATTGAATGGCTACCTCATTTTTTTCATTGGGAACTTCCGAATTATCGCTAATTGCGGAACCTGCAACGTCTCCTACTAACTTTACTAAATTGTCAATCATAATTTAAAAATTTAAAATTTAAGTAATTGTAATGAAAATATTTATTTTTGCTAATTATAGCCCAATTGATTATAATTTACTAATAATTTACCACAAACAATCAAACGGTTAGTTTCGCCAGTCGTTGCAGTAACGTAGGATGGGAATAATGGAAAAAAACATACAAGGGATGTGGCGTTAAATTGCTCAGGGCTTTTACCGAAATTTTCTTCAAACCCTCGCATAAGTCCTGCGCCAAGCCATATTGAGCGGCAAAAGCATCGGCCTGATATTCGTTTTTGCGAGACATAATGCTTGCCAAAATTCCCGTGACGAACGATACCGGCGCATACAAAAGTCCAAACCCCAAAACTCCCAGATGAAACGATGGGGTTTCTGCGCCCAACGCTTGTGCCAAATCAACATTATTGAGAAAAAGAGACAAAAGGAAAAACATTATTCCGCTGTTAATCAAGGAATAAAACAACATTTGCAATGTATGTTTCTTTTTATAGTGTCCAATTTCGTGCGCCAGAACAGCCACAATTTCATTGACAGTCAGTTCTGCAATCAGCGTATCGTACAGAACAACCCGCTTTTTTCTGCCCAGTCCGCTGAAATACGCATTTGCTTTCGCCGAACGCTTTGAACCATCTATCAGGAAAATATTATCCAGTCTGAATCCTGCTCTCTGTGCAAAATTTTCGATTGCGTCGCGCAATTCTCCGGCTTCGAGCGGCGTCTGTTTGTTGAAAAGCGGAACAATCCATTCTGAATAAAACATACTTAAAAAAATAGAAAATATGCTGATAACGCCCCATGCCAATAACCAAAAATAAGCGCCAGTATTCTCATAAATCCAGACAATCAAACACAACAACGGAACGCCAATCACTGCCCCCAGCAACAAACTTTTCAGGAAATCAAGCCAAAAAGTCTTTCGAGTAGTCTTGTTAAATCCGAAACGTTCCTCAATGACAAATGTATCATACCATGTAAACGGTAATTCAATCAATGAATTAGCCAGACCAATGACAGCAAAAAACAGCAATGCAACCGGAATGGGATGTTCCGCAAACTGACGCACAATTCCGTCCACCCAGCCAAAGCCATGAAAAATCAAAAACAACAAAATCACAAGAAAGGAAAATGTAGAGGTCAAAACGCCAAAACGCTCGTTTGCAACGAAATAATTCTGCTGCTTTTTATAAGCATCCTCATCGTAAATTCCTTTTAACACATCCGGCAAAACAGGAGATGCACACTTTCGATTCAAATAATTCAGCCATTGTCCAACCAAAAAATCACAAACAAGAATTGCGATAATAATCACAAAAAAATAATTATACATAAATGAAAATAATTGTGTTTCAGAATGTTGTAATCAATTTTCAAATTCGCTTACCACCGGACAAAGATAATAAAAGTTTTCGATTATCTTTGCACAAATAAAACAGAAAACATAATTCAAACAAATTTTATGGAAAACTCAACGTTTTTTGCAGGAATTGACATTGGTTCAAACGCCATTCGGCTGTTGATAGCAACGCCATTCCGCAACGAAACAGCCATTGAAGTTAAAAAAAGCTTGCTCATACGCATTCCCGTACGCTTAGGTGAAGATGTATTCACGGAAGGCAAAATTGGCGAGAAAAAAATCGGACAATTGATAGAGGCGCTCACAGGATTTAAGCATATCATGCTGGCATACAATGTAGTAAATTTCCGTGCATTTGCCACCAGCGCCATGCGCGAAGCCGCCAACAACAGAAGAGTTGTGCGCAAAATACACGAAGAGTCTGGCATTGAAGTAGAAATTATTGAAGGAGAGCGCGAAGCCGACCTTATCTGCTCAGCAGGAGCAACTGTGACAGCAAATGTTCGTGGAGAAATCAACTACATGTATGTGGATGTAGGCGGCGGCAGCACTGAGATCACCATATTTCACGACAATCGCAAGGTAGCCTCGCGCTCATTCCAGCTGGGAGCTGTCAGGATACTCAGTCAGGGAGAAAATCAGCAGTTACTTAATGAACTGGTTAATTGGATTAGCGAAATTGTAAAACTGTATAAACCGGACGCCATTGTAGGAACCGGCGGTAATATCAATAAAATTCATAAAATCATTAACAAAAAAAAAGACGCTCCCATTTTCCGCACAGAAATACATGCGCTTTACGAAAAACTTAAACAAATGTCGCTGACAGACAGGATCGAAAAAATGCAGCTGAATCCAAGCCGTGCCGATGTCATCGTTCCAGCTATGCAACTTTTTTTACACATCATGCAGGTTGCGAATATCCAGGCCGTTTTCGTACCAAAAGTCGGACTTGCCGACGGTATTGTGCAACAATTGTTTCTGGAAAAATCAACGTATTGAATATCTTTTGGGAAATCAACACATTGCATAATTCAACATAATTTTTAATTTTCAAATGAAGGGAAACAGTTCGATGCGGATTTCCTATCCTGCATCACAAAAAATTTATATGAAAGGCATCCTGCATGACATTCGGGTCGGGATGCGTGAAATAAGGCAGTTGGACACGGTTGTGATAAAAGGTGACGTGCCGGAACACGAAAAAAACATTCCTGTTGTGGTTTACGACACCAGCGGGCCGTATTCCGACGAAAGCGTTCCGACTGACATTCGGCAAGGCTTGCCGCCTCTGCGCGCAGCATGGATTGAGGCTCGAAACGATACGGAACAGTTGCCGACTTTCTCATCAGTTTACTGCAACGAAAGGCTGAACGACAAACGGCTGGACAGTGTTCGTTTTCCGGTAATTCATCTGCCACGACGGGCAAAAGACAGCGCAAAGTGCACGCAAATGTACTATGCCAAACGCGGCATTATCACGCCCGAAATGGAGTATGTGTCCATTCGCGAAAACATGCAAAACGCAGAACTGGGCATCGCAACGCACATCACACCTGAATTTGTGTGCAACGAAATTGCTTCCGGACGGGCAATTATTCCGGCCAACATCAATCATCCAGAAGCCGAACCGATGATTATAGGAACACATTTTCTGGTGAAAATCAACACGAATATCGGGAATTCCGCTCTGTCGTCGGGAATTGAAGAGGAAGTGGAAAAAGCCATCTGGAGCTGCAAATGGGGCGGCGACACACTCATGGATCTGTCTACAGGCGAGCATATTCACGAAACGCGCGAATGGATTATCCGCAACACCCCCGTTCCCGTGGGGACTGTGCCGCTTTATCAGGCTCTGGAAAAGACCGGCGGCGATATAGCGGCGCTCTCGTGGGAAATTTACCGCGATACGCTGGTCGAACAGTGCGAACAGGGCGTGGATTATTTCACCATCCATGCCGGTTTGCTCCAAGCTCATCTGCCGCTGACAAGGGAACGCACAACCGGTATCGTGTCGCGCGGGGGCGCAATCATCGCCAACTGGATGAGGCTCCACAATGCGGAAAATTTTTTCTATACGCATTTCAACGAAATCTGCGAAATACTCTGTCGCTACGATGTTGGCGTTTCGCTGGGCGACGGCCTGCGTCCCGGCTCCATTCACGACGCCAACGACGCTGCACAGTTTGCCGAACTTTCTGTGCTGGGCGAACTGACAGAAACAGCATGGAAACATCACGTGCAGACGCTTATTGAAGGTCCTGGACACGTGCCAATGCACAAGATTAAGACAAATATGGACGAACAGCTGAAACACTGTCACGGAGCGCCATTCTATACGCTCGGCCCGCTGACTACCGACATTGCGCCGGGTTACGACCACATAACTTCGGCCATCGGCGCTGCGCAAATAGCCCGTTACGGAACGGCTATGATTTGCTACGTTACGCCAAAGGAACATCTGGGCTTGCCTGACAAAGAAGACGTTCGCGCCGGCGTAATTGCCTACAAAATAGCCGCTCACGCCGCAGACCTGGCAAAAGGACACCCCGGCGCCGAAATCCGCGATAATGCGTTGAGTAAAGCTCGTTTCGATTTCCGGTGGAAAGATCAGTTCAACCTTTCGCTTGACCCTGAAAAGGCGCTTGAATATTACATGGCCGGACGTTCAGCCGCCCAAAGCGACTATTGCACCATGTGCGGCCCACATTTCTGCGCCATGAAACTGTCAAAACAAGAATTAAAGAATTAGGAATTAAGAATTAAGAATTAAGAATTAAGAATTAAGAATTAAGAATTAAGAATTAAGAATTAAGAATTAAGAATTAAGAATTAAGAATTAGCGTCTTACGTTTAAGATTCTGTGATTTTTGAAAAGTTAACAGTATGCAGAAATAAGTAGAATTGACAATAGTTTTCTCTTGTAATTCTTAA
>JAITHZ010000333.1 GCA_031279795.1 Bacteroidales bacterium | reverse complement strand
CATGATGTCGGCCGTTTCCGGATTTTTGTGCAGGTAGTTGTCCAGTTCCGTTTTGATGAAATCGCCGATGAAGCGGGCAATGGTCGGGCCTGCCGGACCAATGTCCTTTGAGCCTAACTTGGTCTTTGTCTGCGATTCGAAAACGGGTTCCTGAACTTTTATGCTGACGGCGCCAATAATTCCGCTGCGGATATCGCCGTATTCGTAATTTTTGTTGTAAAACTCCTTGACGGTTCTTCCAATTGCTTCGCGGAATGCTGTCAAGTGTGTGCCGCCCTGCGTGGTATACTGCCCGTTGACAAATGAGTAAAATTCTTCTCCATACTGGTTTCCATGTGTCAATACCACTTCAATATCTTCGCCTTTCAGCTGGATAATCGGGTAAAGGTTTTCCGAAGTCATGTATTCATTGAGCAAATCAACTAACCCTTTTTGGGAATAAAACTTTTTTCCGTTGTAAAGAATGGTCAGTCCGGAGTTCAGAAACGTATAGTTTTTCAGCAAGGCTTCTACATATTCTTCCTTGTATTGATAATTGACAAACAATTCGTTATCGGGAATAAATTCTGCCAGTGTGCCATTTGGTTCTTCCGAACGGGTTATTTCTTCCGACGTGACCACGTTGCCTTTGCTGTAAACGATTTCCTTCGTTTCGCTATCACGAAAGCTCTGGATATGAAACCACGACGACAACGCATTGACTGCCTTGATGCCAACGCCGTTCAGTCCCACAGTTTTTACAAATGCTTCGGAATCGTATTTTGCACCCGTGTTCATCTTGGAAGAAGCGTCAAGTACTTTATCCAGCGGGATACCCCGTCCGTAGTCACGTACGCTAACTTTGCCTTCTTCAATCCTGACCTCAATGGTTTTTCCATAACCCATCGTATGTTCGTCAATAGAATTGTCAATCACTTCTTTCAGAAGTACGTAAATTCCGTCATCGGCATGAGAGCCATCACCCAGTTTCCCGATATACATACCCGGACGACGACGAATATGCTCATTCCAATCAAGGGTTATCACATTATCCCCACCATAAGTTGCCATAATTCTTAATTCCTAATTCCTAATTCCTAATTCCTAATTCCTAATTCCTAATTCCTAATTCTTTAATGTAGGCTCTTCGTCGTTTGTGCTGTACGTGTTCGTAAGACCCCCATTGCAACTGTACCTTCAGGTTGGTTTCGAGCTCGGGATTACTTTCGGCGTATCGAAAGCCTTTTGCGTAAAATCGTGGCGATAGATCGTTGAACAGGAGGGCATTTACACCTTTCCCCTGAAAATCGGGGCGCACGCCTATCAGGTACAGATCAACTGTATCGCGCCTGCCTTTTGCTTTCAATGCCCGCAGGAGATGAATAAAACCGAATGGGAGCAATTTTCCGCCGCATCGTTGCAGCGCCCGCGAAAGCGAGGGAAAAGCAATGCCCACAGCGATGGCGTTGTCGTTGGCGTCTGTCACCAGCGTAACGAAATCAAGGTAAAGCATCGGAATATAAATTTTCAAGTAATATTCAATCTGCGCATCCGTCAATGGTACGTAACCATAGAGCTGGGCATAGGATTCGTTGAGTAAATGAAAAATTTTCCGGTCATATCTGTTTTCCCTGATTTCTTTGACGCTCGAAAATTTCCGTACAGTCAAATTGTGGCGTTTACGGGCAATCTCGGCAACACGCAAATAGCGTTCTGGCACTTCTTTCATCGTTTTTATGCGAAATTCAATCCAATCGGCGTCTTTTGCATAGCCCAGATTTTCAATATGCGACGGATAATACGAATAATTGTAAATCGTTACCATCGTGCTGAGTTGGTCGAAGCCTTCAATGAGCATGCCTTCGTAATCCAAATCCGAAAAGCCCAACGGTCCGTGAATAGCGGTCGCTCCTTTGGAAATAGCCCAATTTTCGATGGCCTCAAACAAGGCGCGCGACACTTCGGAGTCGTCGGTAAATTCTACCCATCCGAATCGGGCGCGTTTTTCGTTCCAAATTTCATTCGAACGGTGATTGATGATTCCGGCAATGCGTCCCACCGGTTTTCCGTCTTTGTACGCCATATAATATATGTGGTCGCAAAATTCAAATGCAGGATTTTTTTTCGGGCTTAGCGTGTCGGTCTCTTCTGTGATTAATGTTGGCACATAACAGGGATTTCCTTTGTAATGTCTGTGTGCAAACTTGATAAACTTTCTGATTTCTGAACGTGTCGAAATCTCTTTTATGCTGATTGCCATGTGTTAGACGGGCTTTTTAAGTTAGGTATTTAAGTACAATTATTCGTGGCGCAAAGATAGAGTATTTATTTCAGTTTTGATGTAACCTGTTTTCGATATTTTGCAATTTATCAGATTTCATTCTCTTTTTTCATCATATAGGGATAGTTGTTGTTGCATGTACAAAGCCTTTTGTGTTAAAAAGAACATCCCATAATTCTTTTTTTTAATAAATAAATGTATTCTGGTCAGCTTCATTTGTTGCGCCAATTTTTCATTAAATTTGGGCGTTTTGTACGATTTTCATACTTGTTTGTACGATTTTCATGTTGTCTGTACAATTTTCATAGTTAATCTGTACAATTTTCATAGTCGGCTGTTCAATTTTCTATTTGACAATTCATAGAAATTCTCTTTCTTTGTATCAAAAGAGTGTAGTAAAAATGTAATAAAAATAATGTAATAAATTTATGAAGACCAGTTGCACAAAAATGGCATTTATTCTGATGTCAGCGGGAATGATTCAACTTCATGCGCATGAATACAAATTGCCCGACAAGAATGATGTTCTCAAAACAATGATTAAGGTAAACGACTATTTTATGGAAAAATATGCCGATTACAAACAACCGTCGCATGTAGGAGTTGTCCGTCCGAGTAATATATGGACAAGAAGTGTTTATTATGAAGGATTGATGGCGCTGCATCAGATTCATCCGCAGAAAAAATATTATCGGTATGCGTATGACTGGGCCGAGTTTCACAAATGGGGACTGCGCAACGGCAACACAACGCGCAATGCCGATGACCAGTGCTGTGGGCAAATATACCTTGACTTGTATACCATGTCGCCCAGCCCGAAAAAAATACGGAACATCAAAAAATGTATGGATCTGTTGCTTTTTTCGGATCAGAGCGACGAAGTCTGGTCGTGGATCGACGCCATTCAAATGGGAATGCCCGTGTTGGCCAAATTGGGTGCGCTATTGTCCGACAACCGTTATTACGAAAAGATGTACAGGATGTATTCCTTCACACGGAACAACCACGGCAATCGCGGCCTGTTCAACACCGAAGAAGGGCTTTGGTGGCGGGACGCCGATTTTCTTCCGCCATACCGCGAACCGAATGGCCGCAACTGTTACTGGTCGCGGGGCAACGGATGGGTGTACGCCGCGCTTGTGCGGGTACTCGACATCATTCCGCAGGACGAAGCGCACCGCAATGAATACCTGGACGATTTCCGATCAATGTCGGAAGCCCTGAAAAACTGTCAGCGCGAAGACGGTTTCTGGAATGCCAGCCTGCACGACCCGACGCATTTTGGCGGAAAAGAATCAACCGGCACATCGTTGTTTGTATATGGCCTGGCTTGGGGAATAACCAACGGCGTACTGGACAGAACAACCTATCTGCCCGTTGTGCTGAAGGCCTGGAATGCATTGCAGGAAGAAGCCGTCCACGACAGCGGATTCGTTGGATGGGTGCAGGGAACCGGAAAAGAACCCAAAGACGGACAACCTGTAATGTACGACAGCATGCCCGATTTTGAAGATTTCGGTATCGGCTGTTTCCTGT
>JAITHZ010000325.1 GCA_031279795.1 Bacteroidales bacterium | reverse complement strand
ACTGAAATCATAAATTGCTCTATTCCCGATGTTTGATTTTGCGACAGTAATGTTTGCGCTATGTTTTTCATAAATAACTATATATCAATAGTAAAAGCGCTCCCACTTCTGGAGTTCTGGTGATTAGTGATTAGTGATTAATAATCACTAATCATTAATGAATTGCTGGTATTTGGAACTTCCAGATATTTCCTCTACTTTTGCCGCTCAGAAAACGAAAATGGCAGGAGACGGGATAAAGAAAGTAGCAAAAGATACTGCAATTTATGGGTTGAGCAGCATCATCGGAAAGTTTTTAAACTGGTGTCTGGTTCCCATATACACGCGCGTATTGGAAACTCAAGCCGATTATGGCGTTGTGACCAATCTCTACGGATGGACAGCTCTCCTGATGGTATTGCTGACGTATGGCATGGAAACTGGTTTTTTCCGTTTTGCCAACCGCAAAGAAGAAGACCCGCAAACGGTATATTCTACGGCATTAATCTCGCTGGCTGTTACGTCGGTTTTATTTGTTGCATTGTGTTGGGTATGCATCACACCCATCAGCAAGGGATTGCACTATGTGGCTTATCCGGAATACATTAAACTGCTG
Organism: Bacteroidales bacterium; assembly: GCA_031279795.1. Lineage (GTDB taxonomy): Bacteria > Bacteroidota > Bacteroidia > Bacteroidales > WRGA01 > WRGA01. The sequence continues at coordinate 2,584 of JAITHZ010000325.1, read as the reverse complement.
GCGGTTATAGTAGCGATGGATGCATTTAGCGCTATTCCGTTTGCTTACCTGCGATATACAAACCGTCCGATACGATTTGCGGTAATCAAACTGTTATTTATTTTTTTAAATATTACTTTTAATCTGTTTTTTCTGCTGTTGTGTCCACGCATCTACAGCTCTAATCCACAGTTGATTGATTGGTTTTATCGTCCAGGCAGTGGTGTTTGGTACATTTTTCTGTCGAATTTTATTGGCACGTTCATTATGCTGCTGATGTTGCTGCCGGAAGTTACAGGGTTCAAATACCGCTTCAACAGCGCTTTGCTGAAACGGATGCTACACTATTCATTGCCCATACTGGCGTTGGGTGTGATGGGAATTTTCAACCAGACAGCCGACAAAATCATTTATCCATTCCTGTTTAGCGACGAAACGCATGCAAAAGAGCAGTTAGGCATTTATGGCGCTTGTTTCAAGATTGCCATAGTGATGGTGATGTTTGCGCAAGCCTTTCGCTTTGCATATGAACCGATCATCTTTTCCCGAAACAAAACAGGAAGCAGTGACAGCAAAAAAGCATACGCCGAAGTGATGAAGTATTTCATTATTTTTGGGTTACTTATTTTCCTTACAGTAATGTTTTATATTGACATCCTGAAATTTTTTGTGGACGACAGTTATTTTGAAGGCATTAAAGTAGTGCCAATCGTAATGATGGGCGAATTGTTTTTCGGTATTTATTTCAATCTTTCCTTTTGGTACAAACTGATTGACAAAACGAAATACGGCACTTATTTCTCGGCAGTTGGAAGCATAATTACACTTCTTATTATCATTGTGTTTGCTCCAGTATACGGTTATATGGCTTGTGCATGGGCGTCGTTTATGTGTAACCTGATAATGCTGCTGCTGTCGTATTTTATTGGACAGCGGAAATTTCCCGTGCAGTACGACTTAAAGAGTGCTGGAGTTTACTTTCTGGTTGCTATGGTTTTGTTTGTTGCCGGAAGTCTTGTGCCAATCGAAAATATGGCCATAAAGATCTTGTTCCGGACATTTTTACTGGCAGCTTTTGCAGGATTTATCATTAAACGCGATGTGCCGCTTGGCATGTTGATTAAAAAATGAACTTCTGTAGATTAGATTGATCGTGATATTTTCAAAAGACCGTCATGTGACATCCTTACTGCGAATTAATCCAAAAAAATGCTGATTCGACTGGCAAATGACGAAAATAAATTGGAATAAATCTAAAAAAACACAGTAAATCAAAAAAAAGAGATAGCTTTTTATTTTTCACTTGCAAGCTAAGAAAATAGTGATTACTTTTGCCCGCAAAACGGAAAGTTGCCAGAGTGGTCGATCGGGCCGCACTCGAAATGCGGTGTACGGGTGACTGTACCGGGGGTTCGAATCCCTCACTTTCCGCCAAACATATCATATCCTTTTATACGGGGATAAAAATTAACATCAGTTAATGAAAAGAGATCAGATTATTTTCGACATTATAGCCAGCGAGCAGTTGCGCCAGCTGAAAGGAATGGAGTTGATTGCTTCGGAAAATTTCGTAAGCGATCAAGTGATGCAGGCAATGGGATCGTGTTTGACTAACAAATACGCAGAAGGCTACCCAGGCAAACGCTATTATGGCGGATGTGAAATCATTGACGAGAGCGAACAGCTTGCTATTGACAGACTGAAAAGACTTTTCGATGCAGCATGGGTGAATGTACAGCCACATTCGGGTGCGCAGGCGAATGCCGCAGTCTTCTTGGCTGTTTTGAATCCAGGAGACAGCTTTCTGGGACTGAACCTTTCTCATGGCGGACATCTTTCGCATGGTTCGCCGGTAAACAGTTCGGGAATCCTGTACCGTCCGCTGGAGTACAGCGTCAAGGAAAATACCGGCTATGTCGATTATGACATGCTGGAGGAAGTAGCCCTGCGTGAACGTCCGAAGCTGATAGTTGGCGGAGCGTCGGCTTACTCGCGCGACTGGGATTATGCTCGGATGCGTGCAGTTGCCGATAAAATCGACGCATTGCTGATGATTGACATGGCGCATCCAGCTGGACTGATTGCCGCAGGTTTGCTGGAGAATCCACTGAAATATGCCCATATTGTAACCTCTACTACACACAAAACATTGCGGGGGCCGCGTGGAGGCGTCATTTTGATGGGGAAAGATTTCGACAACCCGTTTGGAAAAACAACACCAAAAGGAGAAATAAAAAAAATGTCGGCTTTGCTGGACTCCGCTGTTTTTCCGGGCATACAAGGCGGTCCGCTCGAACATGTAATCGCTGCCAAAGCCGTTGCCTTTGAAGAAGCGCTTCAGCCGGAATATGTTGAATATCAGACACAGGTAAAGAAGAATGCAACAGCAATGGCTTCGGCTCTTATCGACAAAGGTTACAAAGTTGTATCAAACGGTACCGACAATCATTGTATGTTAATTGACTTGCGAGCCAAATTCCCCGACCTGACAGGAAAAGTTGCCGAAAAAGCCTTAGTCGCAGCCGACATTACCGTTAATAAAAATATGGTGCCGTTCGACAATCGTTCACCATTTTTGACTTCGGGAATCCGCATTGGTTCGGCT
>JAITHZ010000212.1 GCA_031279795.1 Bacteroidales bacterium | reverse complement strand
GCTTATCCTGCCTCATTGCCGAATGTTATTGAATCAACATGCAACAAAAATCTGTCAGGTTTTACTGTTACTCAAATACGTCCGAATGGTACTTGGAATGATCAGTTAGGGTATGGGTTGGTAGATGCATATGCTTCAGTACAAGCTGCTTGTGCAACATTAACCGTTAATTTCACAGACCAAACCGTAACCACCGACACAACAGTCAATTCCTGTGGCGACATCAATGTCCAAAACGTAACCGTCGCCAACAACGCTAAGCTGATATTGGACGCCGCAGGAGAAACGGTTATCAACAGCAATTTTGAAGTAGAACTTGGTTCTGAATTAGAAATAAAATAAATAAAAAAAAAGTCATGAAAAAGAATTTGGTTATAGTCATGTGCGTCGCGTTCACACAAGTATGCACAGCACAGCTTAAAGTGCAGTCCAACGGCAATATTGTGGCCTATACAGGAACAACAGCTCCAACAGGAATCGCAAAATTTAACATTATTGGGTCTACTTTTGGAACCGGGCTTTCTGTTTCTTCACCAAGTTTAAATTCAGCAGCCGTAGGCGTTAGTAGTTATTTATACAGCAATTATGGAGTATCCGGTTCGTTTATAGGTATTAGTGGCAGTGTAGCCGCAGGCCCGAACGGTTCAACGACAGCAATAGGAGTGCGTGGAATAACCGAATATTGCAGCACGGGCAAAAACTATGGCGTTTACGGGATCATATCGTTCGTTAATGGCGCAGGAATACTTGGCGCAACTTATGGCAATTCATACCCTGTACTGACGGATAAATATGCAGGATATTTTGCTGGTAATGTAAATATTACAAATCTGCTGACGGTCAATACGACAACATACACGTCGGATATTCGTTACAAGACCAATATTCAGCCGCTTGTTAAACAAGATGTGCTAAAGTTAAATCCCGTGATATATAACTATCAGCAACGATTTATTCCAGCTGCCGACAGTTTAGGAAACGATATTGAAATTCCTGTATTCGACGAAAAATCTCAACTCTTCCGGAAAAAACATTACGGTCTGATAGCGCAAGAAGTGCAGGAAATTTATCCTGATTTGGTTTACAAAGATGCAGACGGTTATTTGAGTGTTGATTATGTGGGCATTATGCCGTTATTGATACAGGCAGTCAAGGAACAGCAAACTCAAATTGAGCAATTGCAACGGGTGATAAGCGGAGAAAATATACTTCGTTCCGACACTTCGACAAGCGAAATATCAAGAGTTGCTACACCAACCGTTCTTTCCTGTAAACTGTATCAGAATGCCCCGAATCCATTTTCGCAACGTACGCAAATAAAAGTGTATGTAGCAGCCGATATTCAGAAGGCGCATCTGACAATTTACGACCTGCAGGGCAAGCAATTGAAACAGCTTGCAGTTACCCAAAAAGGCGAAAGCGCGATTGAGATTTCCGGCTCGGAATTTTCGGCAGGCATTTATTTGTACGCGCTCATTGCCGACGGGAAAGAAATTGATATGAAACGAATGATTTTAACGGAATAAGGAGGAAATCACTATGAAACGGACAATATTATCATTAATCATTTTCACGTTTATAATAAACGCAAATGCGCAAGTATTTAATATGACTTCCTCTTGGACTGAAATCACAACCAGTCTTTTTGACGAGTCCTACTGTTATGTAAGAAATTACAAACTGAACGGCGATACAACAATAAACGATATGAAATATACAAAAATTTATTTAAATAATATCTTGTATGATGCAGCGCTGCGCGAAACTTCTGATAACAAAGTATATGCCTATTTTTACAGCCTCGAAGCAGAAAGATTGGCGTATGATTTTAATTGGGAAGTCGGCAAAACAATTTGTTCTGAATATTATGAGCCACAGGAAGATGATTATTGCGTAGAAATTATGCAAATTGACAATATTCAGCTATTAGACGGCAATTATTATCAACAAATACCTGATATTATTAAAGGTATTGGAAACACAAAAGGCTTCTTTTGGGGTATGCAGCCTGCGCTGCCAAATGGCGACCAATGCGCTTTGCTCTGTTTTTCGCGGAATGGACAGTTAGTCTATAAAAACAATTTGTACAAAACTTGTGATGATTGCGAAAAAGCAGGCAGTGGCTTTGCTCCATCATGGTCGGTACTGAACTATGGACTGGGAGCAAATAATATACCTTGTTGCGTATCCACAGAGTACATTTATCTTGATAGTGATTCGATTGCAGATGGAAAAACGTACAAAAAAGTTTTTTCGTGCAACGACCGCTTGCATGAGAATGTGAAATACGAGGGAATTGTCAGGGAACAAGGACTAAAAACATATTTTATTCCGGCAGATTCGGAAACGGAATATTTATTGTATGATTTCTCATTGGAGCAAGGAATGACCTTTGAATATCAATCTTTCAGAGAAGGAGCAGATAGCCAGTTGTCGTTCTACGCTGAAAATGTGGATTTTGTGGAAATCAATGGTGAAGCACGAAAACGGATACAAATAGGAGTAGTTTCGTTTAGTTCGTATAGCGAGATAATTGATACGTGGATTGAAGGCATCGGCAGTTTAAACGGTTTTTTATATCCGTGTTACAAAATGTTTATGACCGGCGGGGTTAGAGAACTGTTATGCCATTATGACAACAATGAATTGGTTTATCAAAATCCTGTCTATTCTGAATGTTATTATGATAAAGTAGAAGACATTACTTCTGTGCAAACAACAGCGATTAATGATTACGGTATTTTTCCCAATCCAGTTGATGACCTGTTAAATATCTCCTGTTTGAATAATAATATAATAACACGAATAGAAATCTTTGATAGTTCCGGACAGCAGGTTTACAGCCAAACAGGTAAAGACGCAATTAACGTAAGTTCTTTTGCGAAAGGTTTGTACTTACTTAAAGTGTATGATACAAATGAGCAAATATCCATATTTAGAATAATAAAAAAATAAATAATATGAATACAAAAAATTTATTATTTGCTTTTGTATTGTTTTGGCTTAGTTTTTTACCACTATCTGCGCAAGTGATTGTATCAGCCAATACAATAATTCAAGATACATTGCTTGCGATTATTCAAAAAAACAGTCTTGATACTAAAACTGTAACTACTTCGGGGCAAGTACAGTTTTCTTCCAATTCAGGCTATGTAAGGATATTACTTTCTGATGATTACGGATATGATTTATTGGTGTACGAAAGTTTTCCGTTGATTGCCGTTGATGGAATAGATAATTTTAATAATGTGGCATTAGAAACTGTTAATATCCCCTCCAGTCTTGCATTAACAAAAGTTCGGGTAGAAATAAGAAATGCTGAATTGAGAAACTTGTCAGTTGACATGTCTACGATAAATCTCTTTCGAACTCAACAGCAAACAAAAGCCGACAAAATTACTTTAATAAACAGCAATCTTCGTAATCAAAAAGCACTTTGGGTTGCAGGAGAAACAGAAGTATCTAAAATGAGTTATGAAGAAAAGAAAGGATTGTTTGGCGGAAAAGTTCCCGATTTGCAAGGGTTTGAGTATTATATCGGCGGTATTTTTGAATTGCACAACAACAATGAAATATCAAATAAGACAAACAAAAGTCTGAAAGTAGCACAATCAGCTTCTTCTAATGATTTTGTTTCTGTTTTTGACTGGAGAAATAGACATGGCAAAAATTGGAATACATCTGTTAAATCACAATTCGGTGGTACTTGTTGGGCTTTTGGGTCTACCGCTTCAACAGAAGCCTTAACAAACTTATATTACAATCGTAAGTTAGACATGGATTTATCTGAGGGCGAACTTGTTGCTTGTGTAACTTCCAGCAATTGTAATGGCGGGTATTCAGGTAACGCACTTGATTATATAGCATCAACAGGAATTGTAAATCAAGATTGTTTTCCTAATGGAAATTGCAACGCAATTTGTAGCGATAAATGTTTAAATCCTATAGAAAGAATTAGGATAAACAGCAAAACTAACTTTTATCCAAATTCATATACTGACCCCGAATCTGAACTTAAAAAGAGAATCATAGCAAAAGGTGTAATTTGTAGTGATGTGTGGTCTTGGAGTCACACAATGGCTCTTTCCGGTTTTGGTTTGATTCAGGAGAATGATACAATATATTCCGGTACTACGTCAGGCGGTTATAATATACCTATTACAATTCTTTCGGGTGATAGTAGGATTGGTACAACTTATTGGATATTTAAAAATAGTTGGGGGATTGGTTGGGGAGAAAACGGTTATGCTAAAATTATGTTAGATGTTACTAATCAATACATATATGGACGTATTTTAAATTTACCTATCACAAGTTTAAATTATACCGATTCTGATATTGTATGCGACGACCGAGACGGCGACGGTTACTATTTTTGGGGTATAGGCACAAAACCGACACATTGTCCTGCCTGTGCACCGGATGAACCGGACGGCGATGACTCCAATCCCAATTTAGGACCAATGGATGAATATGGATATTGTGCCGAAATTACCCCGCTTGTTGAAAACATTACAAGCTCTCAAACTTGGAATACGGATAGAACGATATGTAGAAATGTTGTCATTCAATCGGGTGCTATTTTAACGATTACCGCGACAGCCTTTGCCTCAACCCATAAAATAACCATACAAAATGGCGGAACATTAATAGTTTCCGGTGGAACTGTTGATGATGGCAATATCATTGCTCAAAATGGCAGTGCATTAACATTATCAAACAATGGCAAACTTATTTTAGGCAGTTACGATAATCTTGACGTGCAACTCGGCGCAACGTTTGATTTTTCTTATGGTGAAGTGCTGATAAAGTAATAATAAGCATGTGGCAAAAGCCAATGAAAATAATACTATGAAAAAAATACTTGTGCTAATTATTTCCACCATAGAAAGCGGTTTTGAGGTGGAACTCGGTTCGGAATTGGAAATAAAATAATAACACCATGAAAATACAAAAGAAAATACTCACACAAATTATTTCCGGCTCGGAATTTTCGGCAGGTATTTATTTGTATGCGCTCATTGCCGACGGAAAAGAAATTGATATGAAACGAATGATTTTAACGGAATAGGAGGTGTATGATGAAAAAGAAGCATTTAATTTTATTTATTTTGGCAGGTTTTGTTGCTTGCGAAGAAAAAGAACCATTACCCCAATATCCGCAGGAAGTTTCTTTTACAGAATATTTGTTGGAAGGCACTTCGTGTCAATGGAAACGTTTTCCATATGATATTGGCGATACAGTTGTCATAATTAACAGTAAAGAAGATTTGGAAAAATATTTTGAGTGTATGGATGAAAGCAACTATCCTGTTATTGATTTTTCAACACACACGTTGTTATTTGCTCACGGAATCGCACCTTCATCGATTGTTAATACCAGCTGTAGCAGTTTACAACAAACTTCTAAACATAAGTATAGAATGAAAGTTGATATAGTTACAGGCGATGCAACCGTTATATCTAATTGGCAGGTTCCAATTATTATTAATAAATTGGGAGAGGAAAATATCATAGAGTTAATTGTTACAACAAAATTTCACTCATTATGAGAACAATATTATTGATTACTATTGTTTCAGCATGTTTATACCAAGGTATCGTTGCAACAGTGATTTTGAAATAGAACTTGGTTCTGAATTAGAAATAAAATGAATAAAAATCAATATTAAAAATCAAAACATAAAAACATGAAACATCTTGGAAATCAAAAAAACTTTACGAAAATCATGCTTCTGGCAATGTTCGCGTTTGTCTCTTGCGAAGACTACTTGGACCGAGCCCCAGAACTGCCGTTGGACGACGAGGCGGTGTTTACGATTTTCTCCAATGCCGAACGTTATCACAACGATCTGTACGCCAATCTGCAACAGCGGTTTAATGCCGTAGGCGATTATCAGCCCGTGCCGATGGCTTCGGCTTCCGACGAATCGGATTCCCCGCTGGGTTCGCATGGAACGCAGAGCTTCAACATGGGCAACTACGACGGCAACGACGCTGGCCTGGACAATTACTATGACGGAATACGCAAAGCCAATACATTTTTGAGCAAAGCGTCAATCATTCCTTTTCCCAGTGACGCCAAAAAACAGCAGATGCTGGGAGAGACTTACTTTCTGCGCGCATTCTATTTCAACGAAATCGTAAAACGTTTCGGAGGAATGCCCATCATGGATGAAACGAACATCATTTTGCCCGGACAAAACATGAAACTGCCGCGCAACACCTACAAGGAATGTGTCGATTTTATCCTGGAAGATTTGGAAAAAGCCATTACCAATTTGCCGACGACACTCACGGAAACCGAATACGGACGAGCAACCAAAGGCGCGGCCATGGCCCTGAAAGCGCGCGTTTTGCTTTTCGCGGCGAGTCCGCTGTGGCAAAAAGAAATGGGCGAAGATTTGTGGTTAAAAGCAGCCGAAGCCGCAAAAGCAGTCATTGACCTGAAGGACGAAAATGGCGCAAAAGTGTATGAACTTTACAGCACAGGTCAAGGCGCAGGCGACTACGAACAGCTCTTTTTCCTGCGTCGCGAACACGGAAACAAGGAAATTATTTTCCATAAGCACGCCTCGCCTGCAGGTTTTAGCAGTAATGAAATCAAAGTTTGGTCGCCCAAAGGCGGAAATTTTGGCGGAGACGGAGCTGTGTGTCCGACTCAGAATTTTGTCGATCTGTTTGAAGTGGCCGACGGAACGCCTTTTGACTGGAATAATCCTGCGCACACAGCAAATCCGTATGCCAACCGCGACCCACGTTTTTACAAAACCGTACTTTACAACGGTTGCATCTGGCAGGGCGAAACGCTTGATTTGACCTACAACGCAGACAAGGATTTGAGTGGCGTTCACCGCAAAACCAAAGAAGATACCCGCACCGGTTATTACGTCCGGAAATATTTGCCGGAAGGCGTAAAGTATCAAACCACAAATACTTCGTATCACAACTGGATTTATTTCCGGTTAGCGGAAATGTATCTGAACTACGCCGAAGCGTTGAATGAAGTCGCAGGCCCCGACGACGCCCGCGGCATGGGCGCTACCGCCCGCGAGGCAGTCAACAGCGTTCGGGCGCGTTCGGGCGTACGCAACATCGCTGCTGCCAGCCGTGAAGAAATGCGGCCGAAAATATGGAACGAGCGGGCGGTCGAACTTTCGTTTGAAGAACATCGCTGGTGGGACGCCCGTCGCTGGAAAAAAGCAGCTGACTGGTTCGGCGGCTCCATGTATGAAATGGAAATCGGCAGGGAAAACGGAGCGCTAACTTACGAGAAAAAACCTTTCTACACGCGAATATACCGATCATATATGGATTTATATCCGATTCCTGTTGCCGAGATGCGCAAGAATTCGCTGTATCATCAAAATCCAGGATGGTAATGATTAATTAGGAATTAGGAATTAAAAATTAAATGATATGAGGAAAATAATTTATTTGATAATGCCGTTTCTGTCGTCTGTTTCTCTAATGTCGCAAACCCCCTACACCATAACTTACGACGTGGCTTACGGAACGCGGAGCAAAACGGAATTGACACATGCAATTTCTGTTGCGTCGGGCGAAGAACTTGCCAAAGCGCCTGTCTCGATTCTGAACGATGCTGTTCAGGGAAAAGTGGCCGGCTTGACGTCGCTCCGTTATTCCGGCAGCGAACCGGGGTGGACAACGACGCAGTTTTTCGTTCGCGGGATTGGCACGCTGGGAGAAGGCGTCACCCCTCTGTATATGGTAGATAATACCGAACGCGACATTACGCAGCTGGATCCCGAAGAAATTCAATCATTTTCTGTATTGAAGGATGCCGCAGCTACGGTTGCTTACGGTATGCGAGCGGCAAATGGCGTGATAAACGTTACGACGAAAAGAGGCTTTGTCGGCAAACCCCAACTCACGTTCAAAGCCCAAGTCGGGATGCAGCAGCCAACCCGATTGCCATCGTATCTTGGTTCGCAGGAATACGTCCGGTACCGGAACATTGCGCTGGCAAACGACGGATTGCCCGTTCCGTCCGATCCGCGCTACAATCCCGACAATTACAACGGTTCACACGATCCGTATCTTTATCCGAATACCGACTGGTATGGCGAATTTCTGAAAAGCGCCGCCCCTCAGCAGATTTACAAACTTACGGTTGCCGGCGGCTCCCAAATAGCGCGTTATTTTCTGCTGCTGGGTGTTACCGACCAGCGAGGACTGTACAAATTCGGAAACGAAAATTCCGGTTACTCAACCAACTACGATTATACCCGTTACAATGTCCGCTCAAATATTGATGTAGATATTACGCAATACCTTTCCGTAGCGCTTGATTTGGCCGGACGGCTGGAAACGAAAGTGGCGCCGGGGGCCTCATCTTCCACAATATTTACGGCGCTGTCGCAAATGCCGCCAACGATTCCGGTCAAGAACAGCGACGGTTCGATTGCAGGAAGTTCCATCTACCGCAACAATCCATACGGGTTGATAGCCAAAACCGGTTATGGAAATTATATGAACCGGTTTCTACAGGGAAATTTCACCGTTAATCAAAAACTTGATTTCTGGTTGAAAGGGCTGTCCATCAATGCAATGTTTGCTTTCGATTCCTATAAAAATTATGACAGAGGAAAGAGTAGGAATTTTGCCGTATATCAGGAAAATCAGGACAGAAGCTATACGAAGTTTGGCGAAGATTCGGAAGTAGGCATGAACTTCAGCAGATGGAGCGACAGTTTCTATCTGTTGCTGAGTGGTTTCGGCGGTTTGAGCTATGTAGCATCATTTGGCGAACGGCACAGCATTGGCGCCGACGTAAAATATACCATTTCGCAAAAAAACGTACAGGGTAATGAACTTGATTACAAAAACCAGCATGTGTTCGGAAGACTCACATACGGCTTCGACAGCCGTTATGTAGCAGAATTTGGCTGGTCATACGGCGGTTCAGAAAATTTCATTGGCGCGCAGCGTTTTGAATTTTATCCGGTGGGATCGCTGGCGTGGATTGTTTCCGGAGAAAGTTTTCTGAAAAACAGCCGTACGGTTGATTTCCTGAAGCTCAGGGCGTCGTTTGGTCTGACGGGCAATTCCGACTTGCAGCTCGGACGTTTCCCCTACCTGTCGCAGTTCACGCGCGGCAACGGATATGTGTTTGGCGAAGGCTACAGCACATCCGACGGCTCGTGGGAAGGGCGTATCGGAAATCCGAACATCAGAGCCGAACGTTCGCTGAATGCGAACATCGGGCTGGACATAGAGCTGTTCAACCGGTTGCTGGACGCGAGTGTGGACATTTTCCGCAACGACCGCACACGTATCATATCCACGCGCACCGCCACAATGCCCGGAATCGTTGGCCAGGAGCTGCCGTACGAAAACCTGGCTTCAGTCTTGAATCAAGGCTTTGAAGTGTCTCTTGCGCATCGCCGCCAGATTCGCAACTTCGCCTATTACCTGCAGGCAAATGTTTCGTATGCATCCAGCAAAGTAACCCGCGCCGACGAAGTGGCCGGAACCGAACCGTGGCTTTCTACCGTCGGACGGTCCGTTCATCAGCAGTGGGGGTTGCAGTCAGCCGGATTTTTCACCACACAGCAGGAAATTGACGAATGGCCGAAATCAACCTATACCACCGTCAAGCTGGGCGACATTAAATACGTTGACCAGAACGGCGACCACGTCATAAACGACGAAGATTACATACCGCTCGGCAAACCGTTTATACCCGAATGGAACGTTGGCCTGTCGCTGGGGTGCAGCTACAAAAATGTGGATTTCAACGCATCATTCGCCGGAGTCGTCAATCGTTCAATTTTTGTTTCAAACAATGTTTTTTGGGGAATGCAGAGCAACAACAACATCACCGCAACCGTATACGATGCATGGCAACAGGGCGTCAACGAATCGTCGGCGCTTTACCCGCGACTGACTACGGGAGCCAACAGCCACAACTACCGCAATGCTGACGTCTGGCTGCACAACGGCAATTATTTCCGCGTCCAGAGCATCGAACTGGGTTACAGTTTCCCAAAACAGATTTTAGATAAAATCAGCGCAACAGCGCTCCGCGTATTTATTAACGGATTTAATCTCTTGTCTTTCGATCATTTGGGAAAATTTAACCTCAGCGCCGAATATCCAAATGCAGGCGTCACCGCATACCCCGAAACAAGAGTATACAATGTGGGAGTGAACGTTAAATTTTAATTAGGAATTAGGAATTAAGAATTAGGAATTAAGAAGAATTATGAATGATAATGAATCTTTGCAGAATGATAATGAATCTTTGCAGAATGTTCGGCAGTCTTTGCAGAATAACCGGCAGTCTTTGCAGAATGTTCGGCAGTCTTTGCCGAATGTTCGGCAGTCTTTACCGAATGTTCGGCAGTCTTTACCGAATGTTCGGGAGCAAATCAATTGGTTATCAACAAATAAAACCCGAAATATTATTTTTCATCCTGATACAAAGGAATTAAGAATTAGGAATTAAGAATTAGGAATTAAGAATTAAGAATTTCATCTAATAACACGCATATTATGTCTAAAAAAGGAGACTACAATTTGATGATTGCGCTAATGGCGTTAATCATGGTTCAGGCTTCCTGTTCGGATTATTTGGACAGGAATCCGCAGACTGATACCAACCTGGAATACAACCAGGTGTTTACCGACCCGCACCTTGCGTCGGGGTTCTTGAACAATGCCTATCGCCAGCTTCCCGACGGGTTCAGCCGACTGGGAAATGCCCTGCTGGCTTCGGGCTGCGACGAGGCCGAACATTCGGACGCTGGATCACAAATTCATTTGTTCAACAGCAATGCCGTTTCGCCCTCGTACAATCCCGACGATGTGTGGAATGCCATGTACGCAGGCATTCGCAAGTGCAACATCTTCCTCAAGGAACTCGACGGTCTGATTGCCGAATCGAACAGCATTCCGGTTGCCGACCGTCCGAATTATCGCGGACAGGCGCTGTTCCTGCGTGCATTTTTCCATTTCGAACTGCTGAAACGTTACCAGAACATCATCTATGTAGATACGGTGATAAACCCGTTCAACGAAGAAGAAGTTTATTCGTTCCGACAGATTGATTTTCATGATGCAGTTGATTTAATTGCCGCAGACTGTGACTCGGCAAGCAATCTTCTGCCCGCCAAAATAACAGATAAAGCACAGTTGGGACGTCCGTCGAAGGCCGCGCCAATGGCATTGAAGCTGCGCATGTTCCTGTATGCCGCAAGTCCGCTGAACAATCCGTCGAACGATAAAACGTTGTGGGAAAAAACCGAACAGGCGGCCAAAGAGATTTACGACGCGCGTTCGCAGCTTGGCGTCGGTCTGGAGTCGAATTATGGAGGAGTTTTTACCACGCCCTACAACAGCGAGGTAATCTTTGCAACCAGCGCCGAGAACAGAAACGACATTGAAACGGCAAATTATCCCGTCAGCTATCAGGGACAGGGACTTACCAATCCGTCGCAAAACTTGGTCGACGCCTATGCAATGAGCAGCACCTCGTACGCCACGTCAATGAACGGTTACGACGCGCAGACGCCGTACGTCAACCGCGAAGACCGCTTTTATGCGACCGTCCTGCCCAATGTCGCCATTTTTAAGGAAGCGCCCGTGGAAACGTTCGTTGGCGGCAAAGACGGGCTGTTTTCCACGCCCACTGCAACCAAAACGGGCTACTACATGCGGAAGTTTTTAACGCCGGCCATTAATCTGGAAAAAAACGAAACAGCACGCCGTTGCTGGATTTTGTACCGCTATGCGGAAGTTATTCTCAACTACGCCGAAGCGCGCAACGAGGCGCTGGACAATCCGAACGACAAAACGTTGCACGATTTGCTGAACCTGATTCGCAACCGCGCCAAACTGCGCCCCTTCCGAAACGCCAACGAATACATCAAGGATAAAGACGAAATGCGTGCATACATCAAACACGAGCGGCAGATTGAACTGGCAATGGAAGAACACCGGTTTTGGGATCTCCGACGGTGGCGTGATGCCGAAACGGTTTTGAACCGGCCATTGCAGGGAATGAGAATAGGAAAAAACGACGACGGCAGCTTTTCTTATGAGCCATTTACGGTCGAAAACCGGATTTTTGACACAAAATTCTACTGGTATCCTATTCCGCGCGCAGAAATATTGAAATACAGGAGCAAAGGAATAGAATTGAAACAGAATACAGGGTATGATAATTAATTAAAACTATGACGAACATGAAAAAGATGTATATAACAGCAGTTGCAATGATTTTCATTGCGTTCAACGCATGTGAAACAGCCGAAGACATCAGCAACAGCATGGATCACGAAACGCCATCGTGCATCGTATTTGGAGATTCACTGTGGAGCCCGCCTGGGGAAACGGTGGAAATAGCAGCAAAGATTTCGGACAATAGCGGGCTTGGTAAACTTGAGTTCTCGTATGGTGAGTGGATGATTCGCGAGTCGGTGTCGTTTGCTGAACTGAATTTCCCGAAATCGTATATATTTCGTACCACCTTTGTCATTCCAGCCAACGCACAGCGGGAATGGCAGGAAGAGGTGATTGAAAAAACCGGCAGCAGAAAAGTAATAACGCAGAGGTACCACAAGCTGTTGCTCGAAATAACGGATATAAATATGAATGTACTGAAAGTTCCGGTTCATGTGCGGGTATATCCAAGATAATGAATTACAAAGCATAAATAGAATGAAAAGACACTGGTTCACACTGATAATGATGGCGTCGTTTATTACAGTCCAGGCTGTCCAGGCAGATGATGAGCTGGAACAGAACAGCAATCCTGCGTCAAGGCTTGCAGCGCAGGAAAACGACATTGCGCAAATTACGATCGACCCCGGTCAAACGTATCAAACCATCGAAGGTTTTGCCGCTTCCGATTGCTGGACTGCACACTATGTAGGGCGGTACTGGAACGATGATAAAAAAGAATTGGCGGCCAAATGGCTTTTCAGTCAGAACCTGAAAAGCGACGGTAGCCCCGAAGGTATCGGCTTGTCGATGTGGCGGGTAAATTTGGGTGCAGGTTCTATGGAACAGGGCGACGAAAGCGGCATTGAAGATATTGCCAGACGAGGCGAATGCTTTTTAGACAACAATGGAAACTACGACTGGACGAAACAGGCCGGTCAACAGTGGTTCATGAATCGATCGAAAGAATACGGCTGCGAAAAATTGGTGATGTTTTCCAATTCGCCCTTAGTCCATTACACCCTCAACGGCAAAGCCTACGCTCCTTCTGGGGGTAATGCCAATTTGCAGACGGATAAATATGACGATTTTGCAGAATATTTGGCTACTGTAGTTCAACATTTCACAGAAGAAGGTTTTGTGATTTCTCACATCAGCCCCGTCAACGAGCCGCAATGGGATTGGGAAGACGGCGGACAGGAAGGCAGCCCGTGGCGGAACGATGAAGTCAAGAAATTGGTGGTAGAATTGGATAAGTCCTTTCAAAAAAAAGAATTGAATACTAAAATTTTGATTACGGAAGCCGGCGATTATAGTTACTTATACAGCAATACGAATCACCGGTCGGGTAATCAAATCCAACAGTTTTTCGATTCTCAAAGCGATAATTATGTTGGCGATCTGCCGTCTGTCGCACCGGTAATTGCCGGACATAGCTATTGGACACACGGTACAAACGCGCAACTTCGCACGATCCGTTCATTGGTCAAGAACAAGGCAAATGCCTGTAATATTGGCATTTTTCAAACCGAATGGAGTTTACTGGGTGAGAATCCCGGCGAAAATTTTCCGGGTTACGACAACGCAAGTTATATGGACATTGCATTAATTCTTGCGAGAGTGATACACAGTGATTTGGCGTATACCGATGCCCGTTCGTGGTCGTACTGGACAGCGATGGGACAGGAAATGTGGGGACACAAAGACCGTTTTCTCTTGCTGTCGCTGGCGCCCGGAAGTCCGCCCGGTGCATACAATTCAATCACTCAGTCCGGACAAATCTACGACCGTTCTACGCTTTGGGCATTGGGAAATTACAGTTTCTTCGTTCGGCCCGGTTATCAGCGGATAAAATGAGACGGCGCCGACAATTTGGCAGGATTGATGGGTACGGCTTACATCGCACCCGACCGGTCGAAAATTGTAGCCGTGTATGTGAATATGGCTTCTTCCGCATCAAAAATTACAACCCGTTTCGTTAATTTGCCAACCAATTTACAACCGCTTACAAACAAAGTTTATATTACCAACTCTTCTTATAATTTGAGAAAATACGGCAGCACTTCGTCCGAAAGTTATACGTCGGAAAGGGAGATAACGATACCGGCGCGTTCGGTGGTAACGGTGGTGTATGAGTTAAAAGATGCAACCAGTAATGCATCCGTTCAAAAAAAATCGTTAGAAATATATCCAAATCCGGTTCTGGTCGGCGGAAACCTCTGCATTTCCTTGCCGCAGACGACCAAAGAAAGTATATCCTTATACATACATGCAGCCGATGGGACTCCGGTTTTCAATGAAAATAGAAAAAGTGTTGACAACAAAGAAATTTTTACATTACCTTTGAGCCTTTGTAAGGGCGTTTATTTGTTAACAATACAATCACAGAAACAAGTTTTTAATACTAAACTAATAATCAATTAAAATACAATGTTACAACGGAATAAAATAATGTTTTTCGGACTTATAATGCTGTTCGCTTCACAGCTAACATCCCATGCCCAACTTTCCTTTGGAAAACCGGAAAAAATCAACGAACAATGGGAATTTTATCTGGGCGATATTCCCAACGAAAAAAGTCGTTGGCTTTCCATTGATTTACCCCACGACTGGAGCGTTAAGGAGTCGCTAAGTCCTTCGTTGGCAAGTTGTCAGGGTTATTTGCCCGGCGGCGTCGGCTGGTATCGGAAAACGATTATGATTCCTCAGGAAAAACAGGGAGAAAAAATCTATTTGTATTTCGAAGGCGTTTACAACCGCAGCGAAGTGTTCGTCAATGGGCAATCGGTTGGTAATCGTCCGAATGGATATATTTCTTTTGCATACGACATTACGCCGTTGATTAAATTCGGCGAAAAGAATACAATTGCCGTGCGCGTCGATCACAGCCAAAGCGCCGATTCTCGCTGGTACACCGGCTCGGGCATTTACCGCAATGTGTGGTTGGTTACTGCCAATCCGGTGCATATTGCACAGTGGGGCGTTTTTGCTTCTTGTGGTGATTTTAAAAACCTCAATGTCGATGTAGAAATAGCCAACGAATCTTCCGAAAATGAGTCATTGACAGTAATCAACG
>JAITHZ010000163.1 GCA_031279795.1 Bacteroidales bacterium | reverse complement strand
AACGGAAAAAAGGTGCATGTAACCGGTTCGGTCATTTCTGGCGCCAACGTGACGCTGTCGAATATTGCCGGTCTGAATGGTGTGATTCACATTATTGACGCCATCATTACCGATCGCATGAACATCTGGGAATATCTGCTTACGCAAACGGGATACGACCAGATCAGCCTGATCCGTTCCTACGACAAGGAAGTGATGGACATGAGCAAAAGCGTGCAAACGGGTGTGGACATACAAGGCCGTCCGGTTTACGACACAGTGTGGACCATGCACAACAACTTTTTACAAGACTATCCGCTTACTGATGAAAATCAACTGTTTACATGTATTTTGCTGGATAATGACGCGCTGAGTCTGTTGAAGGAAAAATACAGCAAGTATTATCTGACGCCCGATGCACAACAGCAGGAACTGACTGTGGCTACAGAACTGGCTTCCGACCTGCTGCTGAAATATCAGCCTGTAACGCAGGCCGGACGTTTCGAGTCGGTGAAAGATTTGCTGGTTGATATTGACCCTGCCAACATACGGGAAACGTACCAGGCTTCGAATGGCCTTGTTTACAAAGTGAGCAGCGCCGACATCAAAATCTACGAAAATAAAATCAAAACGCAGATTATTGAAGCCGAAGATTATGTGTCACGCTACGCCAGCAACGACAACGCCTGGGCGCGACGCTACCGCAGCTGGGCAAACGGAGGCATGGACATGATGCTGAAAGGTATTACCCGAAACACCGTCGAATACGACACCTATGACGAAACGGGCGATTCCATCATCCATTCTTCCGTAACATTTTCGTACAATACTAAATACCGCGATAACGACAACATTGCAAACAATCTGTCAAACGCCTATTTGAGCTACGAGCCGACGCTCTACTCTACAGCCTACGAAATTTACTGGATGGCTTTCGACGACATCGAAAAACATTACACGGATTTTACAGACACCCTTCAGCAACCAATGATACTGGAACAGAAGCTGTTCGTCAGTTTGCCAGGCGAGGCTGCACTGGAACGCAAGTCGGATGCTACAGTTGTAAACAATTTCAGCACGAATACCATACTGGCTGCTAAGTCTGTTGCCGGCGTTTTCGAAGAATCGCAACTGACGCGTTATACCATTGCGACAACCCCTGCTGGGATTTACGTCCTGAACGAGCCTTATACGGGCAGCGACCAGTTCGGCGATCAGTACAAGCTGATTTGTCCGTCTTACGGAAAGGCTACGTTTTTTGTAGCCAATACGCCAAGAGAAATCAATGCCAATTCGGGCGTCATGTTTCTGGATTACATCAAGCTGGTGCCGCTGGTAGATACAAACGACTAATACATGAAATTATTTAAAAGAATTTAGAATGAAAAGCAAGAAATTGACTTTACTTATCATCAGCTTGTTTGCGGGCTTATGCATAGCTTATGCGCAAAACAAGCGAGTATCAGGAACGGTTGTCGATGCGTCGGGCGAGCCTGTCGTCAGCGCCCAGGTTACGGCCAAAGGTGCATCCGTCGGAACTGTTACCGACCTGGACGGCAACTATTCGTTTGACGTTCCGGTTTCGGTAGAAAAATTGACTGTCAGCTATATCGGTCATCAGTCAAAAGAAGTGGCTGCGGAGGCGAATGTTTCAACCGTATTGAAATCGCAGTCATTGACAGTCTCCGGAACAGTGAAAGATGCAGCTACCGGAAAACCGCTGGCTGGCGTCAACATCAATGTAGCAGAATTTTCTTCCGCTATTTCAGAGGACAATGGCAATTATTCGATTAAAGTTCCAAACGGGAATGCAATACTGGAAATCGCCGGATTCGGTTATGCCCGACGCGAAATCTCCGTGCGCGGCCGCAACCTGATTGACCTCGACCTGCACGAAACCGGTTACAAAGGCTCGGTGAGAGACGTAGTTACACCTTTAGGAGAATCTTCTTCCCTGTCCATTCCATACGCATGGAATACGGTAGCCGAAGACAATAACCTGAGCGTGGCCACAACGCCCGACATCCTGTTGCAGGGATATGCTGCCGGTATCAACGTTGTTCCCCGTTCTGGAATGCCCGGAAACGGCTCCAGCATGTACCTGCGCGGGTTCAATACGATGAACGCAGGCGTCATGCCGCTGTTCATTATCGACGGAATGCCTTACGAAAACACCTCCTACGCTTCGTCGCTCATTGGCAACTATTACGCCAATCCGCTCGCATCCATCGACCCGAAAGACATCGAAAGCATCACCGTGCTCAAAGATGGTCTCGCTCTTTATGGCGTAAAGGGCGCTAATGGCGTAGTGCTTGTCAAGACGCTGAAAGCTAAAGGATTGGAAACGAAAATCAATGCGCACGCACACTTTGGAGTTAATTTCGAACCCTGGCAATTACCTGTTTTAAATGCAGTTGAACACAAGAATCTGCTTTGGGAAATGATCCGAACTGCCTATCCCGACGCTTCAACTTCGGCGATTGGTCAGTTACCGTTTTTCGACAATCGCATCCCCGTGCAGCAAACGTGGGGATATGAAGGAAATGTAGATTATTACCGCTACAATCACAATACAAACTGGCAAAATGAAATCTACAACAGCGCCAGCATCAACCAGGATTATTACCTGAACGTTTCGGGAGGCGACGATGTGGCAATTTACATGCTTTCGCTGGGTTATCTGGATCAAAGCGGAACATTGAAAGATACACATTTTCAACGGTTCAATACGCGGTTCAATTCCGAAATCAAATTGTCGCAAACGGTCAAGGTGTTAGCCAACATGAGTTTCGTTTACGGAAATAAACAATTGACAAATGAAGGTGCAAACCGTTATGTCAATCCCATATTCGCATCGCTGATAAAAGCGCCATTTACCACCTCGCATGTGTATAATGCCGAAGGAAAGATTTCTCCGAATATCGAACCAACCGACATTTTCGGAAACAGCAATCCGTATGCGCTGGCCAACAGTATTTCGATGCTCAATATCAATTACCGTTTTTTCGGCTCGTTTGAACTTGCATGGAAAATCAACCAGCATTTCGATTTGAGTGGATTAGTGGGTTTGAATTTCAACAAAGAACGCGAAAAAACATTCTATCCCAGCGTGGGAGTGGCTTTCGAAAATCTGTCGACCTCCATTGTGAGCAATGAATCGCAACACCGCGTCGACCGTCTGTTTTCACTCTATGGCGACTTGCATGCCGACTACAAGACGCGGCTTGGCGCCGACCACCGGCTGACGGCGCGTCTGGGCGCTCGCTATCAGACAAATGCTTCGGAAAACGACTGGGGCAAGGGGTACAATTCCAGCTCCGACGACTTCAAATCCATTCAGTATGGAGTGGCGATACTGCGGCAAACCGGCGGAAATATCGGTAACTGGAACTGGATGTCAATTTATGGAAACGTGGATTATGCACTGAAAGACAAATATTTCCTGAATATCTCGGCTTCTGCCGACGCTTCTTCGCGTTATGGCAGCGAAACGAGCGCTTTCTTGCCATTTTATTCAGCTTCGCTTTGCTGGCTGTTGAGCGGGGAGGAATGGTTTAAGGATCTGTCGGGAATTGATTTGCTGAAACTCCGCACAGGATATGGTACTTCCGGTAACGACGACATTGGCAACTACAATGGTATCCAGTATTATCGTCCGCAAAACTTGCTGGGCGCATACGGTTTGATTCGCGGAAATCTGGTCAATACGCATCTGAAACCGGAAACAACCTCGCGCTTGAACGCCGGTCTGGACATTTCGGTTCTCAAGGAACGAATCAACTTGAGTTTCGACGTCTATTCCAATACCGTCAGCGACATGATTTTATTTGTCACGCCCAGTCGTCTCACCGGATTCGACCGCTATATCACCAATGCTGGATCCATGCGCAATACTGGCTTTGAAATAGGATTGAACGCGCGCATTGTGGACAGAACTTTCAAATGGGATTTTGGGCTGATGCTTTCCAGATACAAAAACGAAGCGCTTGATTTAGGTGGAAGGGAATACCTGACCGATGTGCTGGGAGCCACAATACAAACAAAAGAAGGCCAAGCAATTGGGAAATTCTACGGCTATCAGACCAACGGCGTTTATGCCACAAACGACGAAGCGGCTCAAGATGGGCTGAACATCCTGCAAGGGCTTGTGAAAAAGCCGTTTCAAGCAGGCGATGTACGGTTTGTAAATCAAAACGGCGACGACTTGATTGACGAAAAAGACCGTGTCGTAATTGGCGACCCGAATCCCGATATCTTTGGCTCCATTTCCAATATTTTCAAATTCAAACAGTTTACATTGAATACACTGATGACGTATTCGCTGGGCAACGACGTGTACAACTACACACGCGCCCAGACGGAAAGCCTTTCCTCATTTGACAACCAGGCGAAATCGACGTTGAACCGATGGAGATACGAAGGCGACCAGACGGCAATTCCTCGCGCTGTATATGGCGATCCGATGGGCAATTCCCGCTTTTGCGACCGCTGGATTGAAGATGGTTCGTATCTGAAAATGAAAAATATTACCTTGTCGTATGACTTGAATCTGAAATGGAAACTGATTCAGGACTGTGTGCTGTTCTTTACGGGCGAAAACCTGTTTACCCTGACGAAATACAAAGGGTTGGACACTGAATTTTCTTTAGGCGAAAACCCGCTGTATTACGGTATTGACGCTTGCTTTGTCCCGCAGCCGCGTACCCTGTCGCTCGGATTGAAATTAGCTTTGTAACATTATAATTGAACTGAAAATGAAAAAAATATCATTCATACATTTTTTACGTATTGCGATTTGCGTATCATGCATCGCACCGCTCTCTTTTTCCGCCTGCACCGACGTTGCGCCGGACGAAGTGGTGGCTTACGAGGATTTTTATGCTGGCGTAGATGATGCCGACGCCGCTGTACTGGGACTGTACGGCCAGTTTATGGGACTGGCCGAACAGGTGGTGGTGCTGAATGAACTGAAAGCCGACCTGATGGACGTTACCGAAAATGCCTCCACCGATTTGGAAGAAATCAACCTGAACATTCCCACGACAGACAACCGGTGGGCGAACGTGTCTAACTTCTACAGCGTTATCCAAACGTGTAACGACATGCTGCACAATTATGACCGGATGTTCGCTTCCAACCGCCTGACAGACCACGAATACAATGAACGTTATTCCGACGTGGCTGCGCTGCGCTGCTGGATTTATCTGCAATTGAGCAATCTATTCGGAAATGTGCCGTACATCGTCGAACCGATTATTGCGCTGGAAGATTTGGACAAATACCGGCAAAACGTGCTGACGCCGGAAAACCTGATTCCGGAACTGATTCGCGTGATGGAAAACCTGCCAACGCTGGAAGATTACCGCCTGTCGAAATTAGTGACTGGTACGGTAGACGGCTATTCGCTTACGCCGTTCTTCATCCAGAAAAAATGTCTGCTTGGCGATTTGTATCTCTATAACAACGAATACGAAAAAGCCGTCCGCATTTACCGCGAGATCCTGTCGAAAGGCGAAAACGAAGCGGCCAGCAATCGGGACAATTCACGCCCGTACCGGCTGTATACCGACGCATGGAGCGGCACTGGTACCGTAGACTGGTTTTCCGTCCTTTACCTCCGCGACAAAAACGACGACGCCGATTCGTTCTACAATGCATGGGCGAATATCTTTCTTTCCACAACCACAGACCGTGCGTCGCTCGAAGAATTACTCTGGTTTGTTGCCTACGACACAAAGTTTGCTCCCCAATTTACATTGTCGAAACTGTTCGATCCAGTCAATCGTGGCGGCACCTATTACCTGAAGCCCTCCGACTATGCGGTAGATGACATCTGGGGCAGCGAAACGCAACGCAACGGATACCCGTTTGACGCACGGGGATTGACCGGCGCCTTCAACAAATTCGGCGACCAAAACCACATCCGGAAATATTCCTATCTGGCCGAAGCCGTAGTCGGCTCATCCAGCGGGAATTGCGGCAACTGGTTTCTGTATCGCGCCGCCATGCTGCATCTGCGTTACGCCGAAGCCGCCAACCGCGCCGGCTATCCACGCCTGGCTTGGGCGCTGGTAAACGACGGAATAGGCGGCGCCGCCTTCCGGTGGACGAAACCCGACGGAAGCTCCTATCGTGGCGATTCCGTGTCGTTCAGCAGCTATGGCGCCGGACAGCCTTATCCCGAACCCTACTATTTCGACGCTCGCTACATCGACCAGCCCTACATTCGCGCCCCGTGGCGCTACAATGGCGGCGTGCGCGGACGAGCTAATTTGCCCAACATCGCCCTGCCCGAAGAAATTACCACCAGACAGGATTCGATTTTGTTCATCGAAAAAATGATTATTCGCGAAGCCGCCCTGGAACTCGGATTCGAAGGCAACCGCTGGGGCGACCTGGTGCGCGTTGCCCGCCGCCTGAACAGGGAAATGCCCGGAGCCGGAACGCATTTCCTCTGGAATGAAAACATCGCCCAAAAATTCGCCCGTTCCGGAATCGCCGCTCCCGACCTGAGCACGGAAGAAAAATGGTACCTCCCTCTCTGGGAATAACTCAACTGACTCGTAACTCTGTGCAATAAACGATTGCACAGAGTTATATGGAGTTTAGAGAAATGAATCTTGTAAAAAATACCCAGTAAAACAAAAGATAGATATGAAAAAAATATATACTGAGAACAAAAAGAGTACCGTCCATTGGTTTTATCTATAAATTCAGACCTTCGGAAGTGGCGCAAACTAACTTGTCGTATTTTTCGAATAAATCTACTTCATTTACGTTATCCGTGTTCTCTCAACCCTTATTTTCCAAAAGCGCCCTTAGTAGCCATGTATACCAGCAGTTTACCATCCCTTATTTTAATATTT
>JAITHZ010000106.1 GCA_031279795.1 Bacteroidales bacterium | reverse complement strand
TCTGAACTCTCGTGACTTAAACTCTGCAAAGATAACCATTTTACCTATTACATCCAAATCTTTTAACAAAATCATTCAACTTTTTTTATCGCAATATAGTCCTGAATATTAATCATTTATGCCTTTTCGGACAGACACTAATTAAAATAAAATGATGCATTCGGCGCTTCTTCTGAGCAATAGATTTGTGATGTAAGAAAATCAATTGATGAAAAGTATTCATTCTCCGAAAATCAACATATTCTGATGTGCGAATTTTAAGTTTAGCACCTTTAGGGATGCGAAATAAACAAAATAGAACAGTTTCGGAAAAGCAAGTCCCGCAAATACAGGGACGTCGGGGTAAAATCATGCGACGTCGGGGTTGGCGACCTCGCCGTCGGGGAAAAAAACAACGGCTTTACTTGTGATGGTAAAGCCGCCGTTTTTTTTACGGTCTGAAAAAACGCTATAAACATGGAAAAAGATAAATTAGAAATTCACCCGAACAGTGCAAGTTATGAATTACGAATTATGAAAACCCGTAATTCGTAATTCGTAATAGCTATTTCTACAGTATTCTTTCGTATCTTTTCGCAGCCTGTGGTTTCAGCGACGTCAAGTCGGCGATTTTTACGACCTCTCCCGAAGCGATGCTGTTACGCGCAGCAATTCCAACCAGACAGGCAAACGCACCGTCGCGGGCGCTGGCGCACTGTTTCATCGGGTCGGCAATGTTCGGCAAGAAAATCTGATCTCTCAGCAATTTGTCGCCACCTCCGTGTCCAGCTGCAAACGGTATCTGGATATATTCCCGTTTCCTGAAATTTTTGAACAGCACAATTTCATCAAAATTAACGTCGCTCACCGGTTTTGATTCCTGAATCCACGCATCTATCCTTCCCTTTGTTCCGTTGAAAGCAATGCGATAGCCTTCGTATGGGGAATAGGCGGTCAATGAATACGATACCTGCACGCCATTGGCATATTTGATGGTTGCGGCCATTTTGTCGAAAATATTGATATCGTTTTTGAATACGCAGCCGTCGCGCAGATAACCATCATATTTTTCGTTAGCGACATACAAATCCATCAAGCGTTGTTTTTGTGTGATGTCGAAAAAAAAGTTGCATTGACCGGTGTGCGGACAGGTTCGGCAATTTTCGGCACGATACAGACCGTTTTTACCGTAGAAATTCAGTTGTCCAGCGGCATAGACCGCTTCAGGGTCGCTGTCAATCCACCAGTTCAGCAGGTCAAAATGATGGCTTGCCTTGTGCAGCCAGAGCGAACCGCTTTTTTCGACCAGACGATGCCATCTCCGGAAATAATCCGCGCCATGCGATGTATCCAGATACCAGTGAAAGTCCACAGAAGTCAGTTCGCCGATTTCGCCGGAATGCAGCAGTTCCCACATTTTCGCTCGGTGCGGCGAATAACGGTAATTAAAGGTCACGCGGCATTTTTTGCCAGTCCGTTCTTCAGCCTTGATAATTGCCTCTACCTTTTTTTCATCAGTGGTCATCGGTTTTTCGGTGATGCTATCCACACCGAGTTCCATGCTGCGAATGACGAACTGGTCATGCGTAGAATCGACGGTTGTCACGATCAGTACATCAGGTTTGGTTTCCTGCATCATTTTTTCGAAATCCGTGAAAGTCGGGCAATTAGCGCCAATCAGTTGTTTGCCGGTCTCCACGCGACCTGGATTGATGTCGCAAAGTCCGACAAATTCCATGAAGCTGGAATAATCCTGCAACAGGTCTTTTCCCCACATTCCGGTACCGCGATGTCCGGTGCCAATCATGGCTAAACGAAGTTTTTTACCGTCAGTCACTACATTTCGGACGCTGGCGTCGGCAGCAGGAATGGGACTCAATAGAGCTGTTCCTGCCAGAGAACCAGCAGCAGCCAGGAAATTTCTTCTTGTCATTTTATTCATTATTTATTGATATTATTGATAATATTGATAATATTCATGAAATAAAGCCAACGGTATGGAAATTCTCAGCTCTCAACTCTCAACTCTAAAATGCGAAGTTCAGTGAAAATTGCCAGCCTTGTCGTTCGGTATTCGGGCGGTTTAAGTACGAGAGTCGCCAGCCGTAATCGAAGCGAAAAATCTTAAAAATATTTTCGATACCAACTGAAATTTCCATATAAGGTATCTGTCCCATCCGGTAAGAAATAGGTTTGTTAGTTTCGTCCACAGGAACGATAATTTCAGTAGAACTGGTAACCAGTTTATCTACGTCGGTCGAATCGCCCCAGAGCAGTTTGAATGAAAATACTTCTCTGAGTTTCAGTTTTTTGATCAGAGGAATTTTATTCAATATCCAGCCTCTTGCGTGATAGGTCATAAAAAACGACATATATTGATCGTTGATGAATTCCATGCTTTTCATCATGTTGAACGAATTGGTTCCCGTCACGTACGAAGTGTTTGCGTTTGGGAAAAAAAGCAATGGATAAGGCGCCTGGTTCCATATTTTTCCGGCATTCATTTCTGTATTGATGTGGCCGAAAGCCGAAAGCCAGAAACGTTTTGTGGCCGATAATTCTGTCATGATCAAATTGTAGTCAGATCCCAGTATTCCTTTTCCTCCGATGCGTTGGGAAAGAGTAAAAATTGGCGAATCGGGTGACACTCTGATGCGGGCGCCGGTAGTTTGGTAGAATTTTTGGCCGGGTGAATAGATGAGGTTCATATCCAGCGTGGTGGTTGTAATTCCGGGAATTGGGATTATATCTGTGCCATTTTGTTTATGAAAAAACAGATTACCGGTAGGTTCGCTTTTTCTGTAATTGAGTTGCAGGTCATACGAAAAGTCGTTGAGCAGTTCTTTTTGATAAAAGAGAGATAGATGTCGAACGTATGCCATTTTGTCGTTTTTGTCTCGGGTAAACGACATCAGGAAATGGTCACGGCTGAGCATTCCTGATTGTCCGGGTGTTTCCAGGTCGTATTTGTAGAAAATGCCGATGTTGTTCATAGGAAATTCGTTGATGTATCCTCGACGTTTGTTGAAAGAATAACGCACATCGCCGTAGTATTTCAATCGTTTGTCGCGCAGGCCGTAAGCTGCGTATCCGGCCATGTACCAGTGCTGGTTCAGGTCGACGGTAGTGCGGAAATCAAGCCGGAAACGCCAGTCTTCAATATCGTTAAAACTGACGAAGGAAGATATTTTCCCGACATCAAGCAAGTTGCGTCCATTAAAATGCGTCGGAATATAACCCGTTGTCAGAATATTAATAAGGCGTTCGCTGAGGTTAAATGATTTTTTTTGGTGGAGTTCGTCCATCATGGCCGCTACAGCACGTTCTTGTGGCGTCATACCTTGATGTCGAAAGCATTCCCAGTGTTCGGTAGGATAGTGTTCGGCGTCGGGCAATACAAAAACAGAACCTTGAAAATCGAACACCGGTTCATCTTCTTTAGCGAAAACGAAATTTCGGTAAATGCGGTTAGTTTCGGCATAAAAACCGTTCAATGCTCGGAGCAGGTAAAAATCGACGATGATATGTTCATTCACCAGCAACCACAAGCCGTTTGCTTGTTGTTCGAAATTCTGTTCCACGTGCAGGTTGTTTACATAATTCAGTCGCGTATCGGCTGGAATATGCAGTTGAATTTTTTTGATGGCGTAAGCGGTGTCGTTGGTTACAAAAATATGTCCGGCAAGTCCTGCGCTTTCAGTACCATAGGGAAAAAATTCCAAATCAAGATACTGGCGGTTGTCAATACAGACGGTATCTTCAATGTAAAATTTGTAATGCAGCGTGGCCATATCCGACAGGGGGCTGACAAAACGTGTTGTCAAAAAACGGATATCGTTATTAAAAATGTTTATTCCGGCAAACAGTTCGTTTAGAATGGCGTCAACTCCAACCTGGTCAAACGACTCATCCATACCGACATAATGAATCCCCTTTGTAACTTCTTTTCGCATTTTTTTTCTGAAGTATACATCCGAAATTCGTTCCTTGATAGAAAGCCACAGAATCGTTTTTCCGTCTATTTTCGAAACATCGGTGTAGTCGTGCAGGAAGTCATAGCCTCTTATGCGAATGTCGGGAGTGAAATCGCTCAATGCAAGCGATTTTCGTTCATATTCTTCGCAATGGTAATAAGGTATTTTGGTTGGGGCGAATTTATTTTTTTTGATGATGATTTTCTTTATTAGCTCTATCGCCGGATTGTTTTTTTTGCTGTATTTAGTTTTCTGCCGTCGTGTAATCACTTCATCCAACTCTATTATTTTGGGAGATAGAAGAATAACCACCACTTCATCCTGATTTTCAGACAGTGCGAGAGTAATTTGTTTTTCTTCGTAACCGATACGTTCAACACGAATTACTGGCATTTGCTGTAGTGTGGGCAAGTGAAAGACACCATTTCTGTTTGAGACCGTAGCATGCGATTCACCTTCCAGCGAGATGCTAACCGAAGCCAGCGGAAAATTCGTAATACTGTCTTTTACAATGCCTCTGACAGTGTAAACAGGTTGTGATTGCACAAAGAAAACATTCCAGAAAAAACAGATTATCAATAAATGGTTGTACATAATTTCTTCATCCAAAAACTGTACAAAGATATACATTTTATCCTGAATATCCTGAATATAAAAATAGCTGGACAGCGTCCAGCGTCAGCGTCTATCCCATGAAGGGCTAAGTTTTTATTTAATTTTCTATCTTTGCAGGCATGTTATCTCTATCAAAAAGAGAAAAATAATCATGCTTTATATAGTTGATAGTCATAGAAATGTACGAACAGGCTGTCAATTCTCATCGGGAGAAAACTGGTTTTCGTCGATTTTTATTTGGTAGCGGCAACTTTATAATCGTAATTTTGCACCGAAATTTTCTCAAAATTGTTAAATTAAAATATTAAAACAAAATTGTATTATGGAAACTAATAAGTTGGAAAACGAGAGTTCGTATCGCAAGCGTAAAATTCATGGATTAGGCTTTGGGTTGTTGCTGATTCTTTTTGGCACTTTCTTTTTGTTGTTGAATACTGGCGTGATACCCGCAGCCTGTAAGCCTGTGTTGATTTCATGGCAAATGCTGTTGATTGCCTGCGGCGTGTGGGGGCTGCTGTGGAGGCATTATGTCTGTGGGATCATCTTAATTGTGGTTGGTGGTTTTTTCATTTATCCGGTGCTGTGCACGTCTTTCCCCGGCTATTTCGGCAACATCGCGCTTGATTTCAAAACCTTATGGCCTGCTTTACTGATTGCAGCAGGAGTAATCATCCTGCTGAGTCGACTTTTCCCCGAGTCGCATCACAGTTTCTGCAAGCGGCATAAAATACATTACCACAGGCATTTCCACAAACATGCTCGTAAGTATTATCAGGAACCGGTTTCGATGGATTCTTCCGACTACATCAACAAAAGTATCACCTTTTCCGGCTCAAAGCAAATAATTTTATCGTCAGCTTTCAAAGGCGGCAGCGTGGAGGTCACATTTGGGAGTCTGATTATTGATTTGCGAAAGGCAACCTTAGCCGAAGGTGAAAATGTCTTAAACATTGCCATAACGTTTGGAAGTTGTGAAATACTTGTTCCAAGCAACTGGGTAGTCGAAATTCGCGCAAACGCCACACTGGGTGTTATTGAAAATCAGATTATTCCGTTAAATTTCGATGCGATCAAAAATGATACTGCACGGTTGATTATAACCGGCGACTGCGTATTGGGCAGTACCGAAATCAAATAATTTGAATCTCAACAACAAACCAAATGGATATGGCAACCTTGCGCATTCTTCTCCTGCATGTTCTGATTGCCTTAACGGCTTTTATAGCGCTGTATTTCAGCATCAAGCCGTTAATGCTTGATTCCGGCGACTATCTGGCTGTTGATTCGTTGATTGCCGCCGTGCTCGCCTCCGGATTGTTGTTTTTAATGGGAATGGCTGTTGAGTTCGGACGTTTTTCTGCTTTATCGTCTCATTTGCGCTGGCTGGTATATGTTTCGCTGGCCGCTTTGTTTATGGTTTGCTGGCTGGGAATGGAATGGTTGCTGATGTACGCCATTTTTTCGTCCGAAGATTGGTGGCAAAGCCTTTTGCCGACAATTCCGATTCGTATCCTGCTGGCTGTTCTGATTTATTGTCTGGCAGCTTTGATTTACATGCACCATTCCATTTATCGAAAAGCGTTTGAATCACAAGGATTTGATACAGTAACAGAAAATATGCAACTTGCTGCAGAACCGTTGCTTCCACTTGTTTCAGAAAATGAAAAACCAATTCCGCTTGAACGAATTGCAGTCAAAAACGGGCAAAAAGTAGATGTTATTCCGGTTGCCGACATCGTTTATCTACAAGCAGAAGGCGATTATGTTCGGATATTTACCGAAAAGGGAAAATTTCTAAAGGAACAAACCATGAAATCGTTTGAAAGTCAGTTGCCGCCGGATAAATTTGTTCGTGTTCACCGATCAAGTATTATCAATGTTGACTATATTGCTCAAATTGAACTGTATGACAAACAAAATCAACTGCTGAAACTGAAAACAGGTATATCAGTGAAAATAAGTCTTTCTGGCTACAAAATACTGAAAGAAGCGCTGGGATTGTAGATTGTAGCTTTGTGTGAAGTATTATTCGGTTGCACGAATTTCATTCAAATACGGTTCAACAGTCTCGGAATCAATTGAAACTCCTTCTGCCCGAAAGACCTGCCCGACAGTTTGCAGCATGATTTGCGCATCCAGTCGGGCAGACAGTTGTTCGACGTAGCGGACGTCAAGTTCCAGGCGTTTATCCCAATCAATGAAATTGCGTCCGGAAATTTGCGCCAGTCCCGTTATTCCCGGCCTGACGGAATGCCGCCTCCGTTCTCTCTCCGTGTAGTATGGCAAGTATTGCATCAGCAGCGGACGAGGGCCGACTAAACTCATGTTGCCACAAATTACGTTCCAGAATTCGGGAAGTTCGTCCAGCGAATATTTCCGCAAAAAAGCGCCAGATCGCGTAATTCTCAGTCTGTCGGGCAATAAGTATCCCTGTTCACCGCGCAACGTGCGCATGGTTTTAAATTTGCGCAGTCGAAAAGGTTTCTCGCTTTTGCCAGAGCGCTGTTGCGTAAAAAACGGATTTTCTTTTATTTCCACTCCCACGACAATAGCAGTTAGTATCAGCAACGGCAGCAGCACGATAAGTGCCAATATACTGAAAAACAAGTCAAAAAAGCGTTTGAAAAAAATCGGATACATTCATTTAATACATCATAATATGTTAAAAATTACCAACATTAGGTCAAAGCTAATGTATTGATTTTCTGGCAGAGTTTATTTTTTCGGCTTTTTCTCGATATATGTCCAGCATTTCCTCTACATTGAAATACAGTGCCGAGATTTTGTCTCTGTTTTTGGCAATGGAAATGACATCCCATACATTGTTAAGGGTTTGACTTTCTGCAACATATCCAAGTTTATTCATGATTTCGTATTCATGAGGCGTATAAATGACATGATAAGCCGTTTTGAGGCTTTTTCCGTCGCCCGACGACAGGATGGCGTCAATAATTCCGTTGAGCATTGTCATCAAACTGTCGGCCTCCTGATGTTTTCCTTTCACATGAAGGGCATAAATTGCCATTCGCAGATGATGAAAATTGAATGGAAAGTCTATCCGGGAGACATTCGTGTAATTGAGAATCATGTCGCAATCGGCTGGTGATATTTCTTTTTTTTCCAGATAAATAGCCAGCGCATTGCGTTCCATCGAAGGACTGTAAGGCGCGTAATTGTCCTGATATAGATGTCCGTAGTAGAGCAGGCGAAATTCGTCATTGGTAAGCGTAACGTCATTAGCCAGAAAACGTTTCATCAATACAGGATAAAAAGTAGAAGTTGCAGAATCGGAAACAGCTGTTTTGATAGCGTCGTAATCCGGTTCAATAAATGGTTGCTTTTGAGCGAAACCAGTAAAAATGGTTAATAAAGCAAGAGTTGAAAGAAAATTTTTTTTCATATCTATCATGTTTATAGTTTAACATATGTTTTGGAAAATGGTCAGGCAACGGTTACTCTATATTTCCGTATAGCCATTTTTTAGTTTCCACAACAGGTTCATTTTTTTGTGAGGCATAGTTGGTTAACTGTTCCCCGTCGATACGTCCGACGGCAAAGTAGGTTGCCTGCGAATGCGCAAAGAACAGCCCGCAGGTAGAAGCATTTGGACGCATGGCGCCGTTTTCGGTGAGCGTAATGCCAATTTGCGCAATGTCAAGCAGTTTGTCTAACCGAAAAATCAGCGACTGGTCGGGCAGCGACGGATAACCAATCGCCGGACGAATCCCTTGATATTGTTCTTTCAGCTGTTCCTTGATGGGCAGATTTTCGTTGGGCGCATAACCCCATAAATCTTTCCGAACCAATGTATGCAAATATTCCGAAGCGGCTTCAGCAATTCTGTCGGCAAGCGATTTAAGCAGTAGCGCAGCATAATCGTCGCCTGCCTGTTCATATTTCGCAGCAAGTGCTTCGATTCGGTTTCCTGCAGTGGCGGCAAATACGCCTGCATAGTCTTGTTTGCCGGATGCTTTCGGAATGACGAAATCGCTGAGCGAGTACATCGGCGCTGTTTCGTCCTTTTTCTTTGTTTGCTGCCGCAATGTCGGGATGATAACGCTGTCAATGATAATAGTGTCGCCGTCGGAACAGGCAGGATAAAAACCTGCGATAGCTTCAGCACAAACGTTGGCGGCAGTCAATTCCGCCAGCATGTTCTTTGCATCGCGGTATAGCGTCAACGCTTCGGCGGCTTTATCGCGGCAGTTGGCAGTCTCAAGCCATGCAGTTTCCTTCTGTTTGTTGGCAAGGGCATTTTCAATATCGTCATAATGACCGGATACTTTCCATGCTGTAAAAAAATACCGCCAGTTTATGTACGGAATCACTTCTGCAACAGGGATTGAGAGTATTTGGTTTTTTGCAATTATTTTCGGAATAATCGGTGAATAGTTTTCCCAGTCGATGTGCAGCGCTTTTTTTCGCGCTTCGGACAGAGGCAGCAAACCTACGGCATCTTGCAGCGATTCTCGCAAGTGCGCCTGCTGTTCACGAATTTCCTTCCGGTAGGCTGCGGCGGCTTCGGAGCGGGCGTCAATCAGTCTTGAGGCGATAACAGGGCATTGCGATGCGTCGCTTCCGTGAGCGACAAGTCCGCTGTATCGAGGAGCGATTTTCACGGCGGTATGCAGCCGCGAAGTCGTAGCGCCGCCCACCAGTAGCGGGATGGTCATTCCTGCCCGTTCCATTTCTTCGGCTACGGTACACATTTCTTCCAGCGACGGGGTAATCAGTCCGCTGAGTCCAATAAAATCAACTTTTTCGTCGATAGCAGTCTGGATGATTTTTTCCGGCGGCGTCATCACTCCCAGATCAATCACATGGTAGTTGTTGCACGACAGCACTACGGAAACGATGTTTTTGCCAATGTCGTGAACATCGCCTTTTACGGTAGCTATCAAGAATTTACCTTTTGTGGACGAAGCCTGTTGTTTTTCCGCTTCGATGGCTGGCTGCAGGATAGCTACGGCCTTTTTCATCGTACGCGCGGTTTTCACGACCTGCGGGAGAAACATTTTACCTGCGCCGAACAGTTCGCCAACTTTATTCATACCACTCATCAGCACCTTGTCGATAATGTCGACGGCATATGTATATTTTTGCAAGGCTTCGGCAAGGTCGTCCTCCAGAAAATCGACGACTCCTTTAATCAAGGCGTGTTCCAGCCGTTCTTCTACATTTCCCAGCCGCCACTCCAGCTGTTTTTCGGCGCTGGAGGCGAGTACAAGTTCTTTGGTGTTCTGGGCAAATTCGATTAAACGTTCGGTAGCATCAAGTTTGCGGTTCAGGATAACATCTTCGAGCAATTCCAGCGTTTCGGCAGGAATATCTTCGTATGCGAGCGACGAAGCTGGATTAACGATCCCCATATCCATTCCCTTCGCAGTGGCATGATACAGGAAAACGGCATGCATGGCCTCGCGGATGTAATCATTTCCCCGAAAAGAAAAGGAAAGGTTGCTAATACCGCCGCTAACGCCAGCGCCGGGTAAATTGGCCTTGATCCATTCTACGGCGCGGATGAAGTCTACGGCGTAGTTTGCGTCGGTTTCCATGCCGGTTGCTATGGCCAGAACGTTGGGGTCAAAAATGATGTTGTATGGATTGAATCCTGCCTGATTGACCAGCAAGTGGTAGGCACGTTCGCAAACTTCGATTTTTCGTTCGAAAGAATCAGCCTGACCTTTTTCGTCGAAAGCCATTACTACAGCAGCCGCGCCGCAGGATTTTATTGTAGCGGCATGTTGCAGAAAAATGGCCTCGCCTTCTTTGAGCGAAATAGAATTGACGATGGCTTTTCCCTGCAAACATTTCAGGCCAGCTTCAATTACGTTCCAGCTGGAACTGTCGATCATTACCGGCACCCGCGCTACATCGGGGTCGGAAACGAGCAAGTTCAGGAAATGCGTCATTTCAGCAGTAGCATCCAGCAGCCCTTCGTCCATGTTCACATCAATGATTTGCGCGCCATCTTCCACCTGTTTGCGGGCAATAGCGAGCGCTTCTTCGTATTTTTTTTCCTTGATCAGACGGAGGAATTTCCGCGATCCGGCCACATTGCAGCGTTCGCCGATGTTAGTAAAGTTGTTTTCGGGTCGTATTTCCAGCAGCTCCAGCCCCGAAAGCCACAGAGCAGAGGGATGTGGTGCAGGGATGTGCGGTTTGGTATTTTCGATCAACGCCGGATATTGAGCGATATGTGCCGGGGTTGTTCCGCAACATCCGCCGATGATATTAACTAACCCTTCGCTGATGTATTCATTGATCTGAGCAGCCATTTTTTCAGGCGTTTCGTTGTATTCTCCAAATCGGTTTGGCAAACCGGCGTTTGGGTGTGCGCTGATAAAACAGGGCGCTTTTTTGGCGAATTCTTTCAGGAACGGTTTCATATCGGAAGCTCCGAACGAACAGTTCAGTCCGACCGAGAAAATTTCGGCATGCTGAATGGACGCCAGCAGCGCATCCAGCGTTTGTCCGGAAAGCAGGCGTCCGCTTTTTCCCGACAGCGTGGCCGAGAGCATTACGGGAATTTTCCACGTTTTAGTTTTCATCACCTGTTCGGCGGCAAACAGTGCAGCTTTAGCGTTCAGCGTATCAAAAACTGTTTCAATCAGCAGCACATCAACGCCACCGTCAATTAGCGCGTCAATCTGTTCGGCGTAGGCGGCAGCCATTTCGTCGAAAGTTGCGGCGCGGGAAGCAGGGCTGTTTACATCGGCCGACAGGGACGTAGATTTGTTGGTCGGCCCTACGGAACCGGCGACAAAGCGCGGTTTCGCCGGATTTCGCCGCGAATACGCATCGGCAATTTCGCGAGCAATTCGTGCAGCCGACAGATTGATATCCCGCACGTACTGTTCCATGCCATAATCCTGCATGGAAATCGTAGTGGCAGAAAAAGAATTTGTTTCGATAATATCGGCTCCGGCTTCCAGGTAATCGGCATGGATGGAACGGATCACATCGGGGCGTGTAATGCAGAGCATGTCGTTGTTTCCCTTCAACTGTCCGGGCAAATGTGCGAACTGTTCTCCGCGATAATCGGCTTCGGAGAGATTAAACCGTTGAATAAGGCTTCCCATTGCACCGTCCAGAATGAGAATCCGCTGATTGAGAATATTCTGTAAATTACTGATGGTCATTAATTACTGTTTCGTTATGATTGATTTTATATGAAAAATTGCTACAAAAGTACGGATTTTTTTCTTAATCCTTCTGCTTAGGGATGCAAAATGCAAAATAAACAAAATAGAATAGTTTCGGAAAAGCAAATCCCGTATAGGGACGACACATTATTAAGGGATGCAAAATAAATAACCTGTAACGGTAAGTCCAGCAAGGACGATACTTTATTAACCGTATGCTTTAGCTCAATGTCATCAAGTTAAGGCTGAAAGCCTTTCAATCAATAG
>JAITHZ010000017.1 GCA_031279795.1 Bacteroidales bacterium | reverse complement strand
CTCGCCGGCGCTGCAATCCAAAATAGCCGAATGGCGAAACAAAAGCGTTACCGAAAGGGAGACATTCTCGCGAAACGCCCGTCAAACTTATATAGACAATTACACTCCCGAAAAAAACATGGCTCAGCTGTCGTCCATATACAGTGCCGCGATAAACCGACGAAAATAGAAAATAAAATATTCTTTTACGCAAAACGTGCATTCCGGCGAAAAGCCTCGCTCAACCGAATTTCAGTGATAAGCCGAGCTGCCGAATCGTGTAAAACGCCGCATATCAACGTTGATGATCATTTTCGTGAAGTCACGAAAATGATAGAGATTGGTAAAGGGGGAAAACGCGAAATTGAGGATTTTATGTTTACCCGTTTTGTCTGTTATCTGATTACCCAAAACGGCGACCCGAAAAAGGAGGAAATCGCTTTTGCACAGAGTTATTTTGCCATTCAAACCCGTAAGATAGAACTCATTGAGGAATGCCTGAACCTGAAGTCGCGACTGGAAACGAGAGATAAATTGCGGGCTGCCGAAAAACGAAAAACAACTTTTTTTTGGGATTTTCAGAAAAAGATTGCATCTTTGCATCAATTTAATGATCAGATGAGAATTGTAACGTTCAAACGCATTCAGGAATATTCCGAATTACACGCAGATTCAGATACTCCCCTCCGAAACTGGTACAGGCGCACGACGGAAAGCGATTGGAATTGTTTCGCCGATATGAAACGAACATTCGGGAGTGTTGATAGCGTAGGAAATAATCGTTTTGCATTCAATATAAAAGGGAACGATTACAGGTTGATTGCCATTATTATCTTTGCATCCAGGAAAGTATATATTCGTTTTATTGGAACGCATGAAGAATACACTAAAATAAAAGATTGTTCAACTGTATAATATAGTGTTATGATTAATAATGAAAAACAATACAGCGTAATTTGCGCAAGGATAGAAGAATTGCTCAAGGTAGTGGGAAACGATACGCCAACAGACGATAAAAATTTTATTGAACTGGATTTATTGTCTGATTTGGTTGCCGACTATGAAGAAGCAACACATCCTGTAAAAGCGCCCGAATTGCCGGAAGTTCAAGTGTTACTGCCATAGGAAAATATTGAACTGCATGAGGTACAACCAATCGTATTGTCATTTTGTTTTTTCGGAACAGAATGACAAGACCGTTGTTTTCTTAATCCGTTGTTTTTATTTGTCAATCCTTTTCATCCGACAAAACCTCCATTTCCTTAGAAATCAATATCCCACGAAGCACACCAAGTTCACAAAGAAAAAAGAAAAAAAACTTTGTGGCCTTCGTGAGCTTTGTAATTGTTATGAAATAAATTGACTATTATATTTTTTATTTTACTATAATTTAGTTAATTAAAAATATTTTCAGTCAAGTTATTTAAGCACAATTCCTTTGTGGGAAAAGAAAAAATATCCCACGAAGCACACCAAGTTCCCAAAGAAAAAGAAAAAAACTTTGTGGCCTTCGAGAGCTTTGTGGGAAATAAATATCTTTCCAAAAAGTACTTTTCCAATTCCCATGCACAAACATTCTCTTTTCAGCCTTGACATTTCGCTCGGTCGCTACGGTGATTTTCTCGACGACATCGTTACATTGGCGCTACGCAATGAATGTAGCGAATACGTTTGCGTCGCCAACGTACACATGCTTGTCGAAGCATACGGAAACAACTCGTTTGCCAAAACGGTGAACGAAGCTGCAATCGTTACGCCCGACGGTATGCCGCTGACTTGGGCGTTGAGGTGGCTCTTCGGAATAAAGCAGGAGCGGGTTGCGGGCATGGATCTTTTGCCTGACCTGTTGTCGCTTGCCTCACGCCGCACCATGCCGGTTTATTTCTACGGAGGCACGGAAGACACTATGCGGCAGACGAAAAAATATATATTAGAACGTTATCCTGCAATTCCGTTCGTTGGAACATGCAGTCCTCCGTTCCGCCCGTTGACCGACGACGAAAACGAAAAAACGATAAGCGAAATCAATCGTTCCGGAGCAAAAATTGTGTTTGTTTCGTTGGGTTGTCCGAAGCAAGAGCGGTGGATGGCGTCGATGCGCGGACGCGTCAATGCGGTAATGATAGGTATCGGTGCAGCGCTTCCTGTCTTGACCGGCATACAGAAACGCGCTCCTAAATGGATGCAAAAAGCAGGACTGGAATGGTTTTATCGCCTTATGCAGGAACCGGAACGATTGTGGAAACGTTATTTAGTAACTAATTGCATATTCATATATCTGATTTTACGAGAAAAAATAATAAAGTTGCTGCACTACAAGCCTTAGCATACGGAAAGCAACATTTTTGAGAATTATTCGTTAAAACAACATAAAAATTGCCGGTAGAATTCAAACTCTACCGGCAATTTTTTATTATGGGATGATTGAGCTCAGCCCTCGTAACTAATTAACTCCATTGTTGCGCTACGCCGTTCGTAATAGTTAAAACTCCAGAAGTGGGAGTACTGTTACTATTGATATATAGTTATTTATGAAAAACATAGCGCAAACATTACTGTCGCAAAAATAATGTCGGGAATACAGTAATTTATTATGATTTCAGTGGAGTTTTGAAACCCTCATTTTT
>JAITHZ010000004.1 GCA_031279795.1 Bacteroidales bacterium | reverse complement strand
TGTAGCAACATATATTTTGTTGTCGATCAACGTTTGTTTCAGGTTTATTTTTTTTTCATGCAAGAACGGATAAACCAGCGGAACAGTTTCATCCGACAGATAGAATGACAATTCATTTTCGGTTTTCAGGCAAGAGTCCAAATAAAAGAAATTTTGCAGCCGTTTCTCTTTGATTTGCTTATAATCAATAGATTTCAAGAGCGTATCCGTCAATTTCGACATTTTCAGGATGGGCTGGTTGCACAGGCTGTTGTCATTTTCGCGAAAATCGTCATAGCCGTCTTCCGCCGACAGGTCAATCCGTTTAAGTAAATGTGCCATGCGATTCCACGAAACAGCTTGCGGCAATTCCATATCCAATTCGGCGTCTGTATATAAATAGGCGCCGTCTGGTACGCCAAAAAACTTTCGTGCTGAATAAAATGTGTCTATTCTAGCGAGACGTTTGGCGTAAAATGCCTGCGAATTATCGATAATCAGTTGATTGCCATATATTTTTGCTAATATTTCAGTTGTTTTCTGCCTCAATCCAAAATAATTGGTGTACAAAAATCCTTCGCCAGGATGGAGCGTAAGAATATTTATCGGGTCGAATTTTTCGTCGATAGGGTAAAATTCGTATCTTATTCCTTGTCGTACAAAAGGTTCCAATACCACATTACATGTATAATACGGAATATAAACCTTTTGGTATTTTCGTGCTAATAAAATGTATTCCAAGCAATTTCTCCCCGAATTGAGTCGCAGGGCTTCCTTATGAAAATGCTCGGTTTCTCTAAGTTCCAATTGCAAATAGCCTCCGGTACTGCGCTTATTATCTAATTGCATGATTGAATGTATTTTGGATTGTATTTAAAACTGTTTCGGCTATCAGTTGAACATTACTTTCGCTCAAATCAAGGTACAAAGGTAAACATAAAATTCGTTTCGCAATATCTTCCGAGTGGAACATGGGAACGTAAGGCACAACTTTTGTGAACGTATTAACAGACGGATAAAAATACCTGCGAGGAAAAATATGCTTGCTATTCAAGGCTTTTTCCACTGTTAAAAGTATTTTTTCATTCAGGAAAATCAATGGAAAGTAACTGTAATTGCAGTCCTGGTTAATTTGTTGAAATTTAAGTTGTTCGCATTCAGATAATATTTCTTTGTAAAGGAAATATTTTTTTTTCCGGTCGTCCAGTGCTGTCTGCAGGTAGTTGAGGTTGGCCAGGCCCAGCGCTGCATGAACTTCCGTCATTTTACCGTTAAAGCCATCTTCCACAACATCTTTCGCATTATCGAATCCAAAAAAACGAATTCGTTTCAGTTTCTCGTGCAGCGCATTGTCGCTGGCTACGCAACCGCCGCCTTCTGCCGTATTCAGCATTTTGGTCGCATGAAAACTCGTCGCCGCGATGTCGCCGTATTCCAGCAGACTTTTCCCGTTGTAGGTCACACCAACGGCATGGGCAGCATCGGACAGAACCTTCAGGTCGTGACGTTTGGCTATTGCGTCTATATCTTCCATCTGGCAGGGATTTCCGAAAACATGTACCGGAAGTATTGCGCTGGTTCGTACGGTAATCCGTTCTTCGATTTTTTGCGGATCTATAGTCAGCGTTTCAGGATTAATGTCCACAAACACAGGCGTACAGTGTTCCCAGATAATAGCGCTGAGTGTAGCAACAAATGTGAATGGAGAAGTAATTATTTCGCCAGTCAGTTCCAGCGCCTTTATGCCCATTTGTATGGCAATTGTTCCGTTGCTGACGGCTACCAGATTTTTCAGTCCAAGAAAACGGGCTACTTCTCGTTCAAATTCCTGAACAACAGGCCCATTATGCGTCAGAATTCCACGTTCCCACACTCCCTGCAAAATGGCATTAAGCTCATCTATCGGCGCAAGCGTTGGCATGGTTACGTAGATATTTTTGTTTGTTTCTGAATTTTTATTCTTATTCATGTTTTTAAATTAATATTTTAATCCTCAAAATCCTGATTCGAACAATGGCAACGTTTAAAACTCTCTATTTGTTTCAGCTGAATTTCATTAGCCTCATAATCAGGTTCAAAATTTTCGGTTTGGATAATATCCGCCAAATGGTTAAGCATGTTGATAAAGTGATTATCAGGTTCTAATTGATAACGTTTTATGCAATTTGGCGTTTCCAGAACAACTTCCGGTGAAAAGCCCGGCGGTGCGGTAAAAACGCGATTAGCCGTAAGTTTTCCCCTGCTGCCCCATATTTCGATGTTACACTGATAAAAATGGTCAAATCCGAAAGCCACTTCCGCCACTATACCCGACATACTGTCAAGAAATCCACCGCCATAGATGTCCACTTCGTAACCATGCGGCTTCATCAGTCGCGAAGCGCGAACAGTAAAACGTTCTTCGAGGAAGAAGTCAATTGCTTTCAGCGTATAAGCGCCGCTGTCGAGCAGAGCGCCGCCGCCAAGCGCCTGTTGGTAACGGATATTTTCGGCATTGGCAAACGGCGGGAATCCGAATGAACTCCGGAAACAGCGTATTTCGCCAACATCGCCCTGTTTCAGCATGTTCTTGATAAACTGTTGTTGCGAATGGTACTGAAACTGGAAATTTTCGACCAAGGCTTTATTCGACTGTCTTGCTGCCTGTTGCATTTTCATCCCGTCGGCAAGCGAAACGCCGAGCGACTTTTCACACAACACGTGTTTACCGTGATTAAGCGATTGGGTTACCCATTCTTCATGTAAGCCAGTTGGTAATGGAATGTATATCAGGTCAATATCAGGGCTTCTCACCAGTTCGTCGTATCGGCAGACATTGATTTCGTATTGAGCAGCCAGCGGCATAGCTTTTACTAAAGATCGGCTGGCGATGGAATGCAGCTGAAATTCGGGGTGACTGTTAAATGCAGGCATCAACGAGCGTTCCGCAATGGAGGCGCATCCCATGATTCCAACCTGTATAATGTTTGCATTTTTTTTATTTTTTTTCATAAAATTCAAATCGAAATACCAACCTATTGTGAAATTTGGCTACAAATGTAAATAAAATGCCTGTTGTGAACAAAACCAATATTTTCTTGAATATTTGCTAATAAATACAAAATAGTTGTTCTCCTTTCTTTTTTTCCTTTTCGAGCGATTGATTATTTTTTGCAGCACATCAGCCTTTCAGCAACACATCTTGAATGGTCTGTATAAGAGTAGCTTTACTTAATACTCCGCCCTGTATTTGAAGCGGGCCATTTATGGGAATAAAAAGCAAAGTCGGAACCATTTGTATATTGAATGCCTCTGCAAGCTCTTGTTCCAATTCAATATCTACCTTATATATAGAGATTTGTCCGTTGTACATTTCAGCCAGTTCATCCAAAATGACTGCGAGCCTCCGGCAAGGTGCACACCATGACGCATAAAAATCGACTATGGTCGGCTTGTCGCACACATATTTCCATTCTTCTGGATTTGCTTCATAGTTCAATACTTTAGTTAAAAAATTTGCTTTTGTTAAGTGTTCTATTCCCATTTTGCATTTATTTAAAAAATTTAAAAATATTATTGCTTAGCGATAAATTTTCAACCGATTCAATGCTGCCGTGTAGTTTGCTCGGTTAACAGCATGTTGCGCACCACTGGATGTAAAATTATGCCGCCCCGATAAATCTTCTTTTGCACACATATACAAATAGTTATGCTCTACATAATTTAGTACGGCATCAACAACCTGAACGGATGGCAGGCGAATCGGACCTGGTGGCAGCCCGTAATTCAAGTATGT
Organism: Bacteroidales bacterium; assembly: GCA_031279795.1. Taxonomy (GTDB): domain Bacteria; phylum Bacteroidota; class Bacteroidia; order Bacteroidales; family WRGA01; genus WRGA01. Next base: position 4,020 of record JAITHZ010000004.1, on the reverse strand, counting down.
ATTGTATGGGGAATCCGTTCCAAGATGGGTGTTTAAAACGCGCCGCAACATGAAATTGCCGACAGCGTATTTCACCGTAGGGTCGGCCTGCAACTTCATGCCTATCTTTAATCGATTGATATACAGTCCAGCAACGATGGAAAACTCCTCCTTTTTGTTCGTTTCTTCTTCCACTATGGAAGCCAGAGTACATACATCAACTGGAGACAGGCCTATTTCCTCTGCCTCTTTTCGCCGCTTGCCATCCCAGAAGCGATCATATTCCGCTTTCATGCGTTCACAAAATTTTTCCGGCGAAACTGTCCAATAGATTTCATACGTGTTGGGAATAAACATGGCCGGAAGCGTTTCATGCGTAAATCCAAATTTCTCCAGAAACTGACTGTTGTTAAATGTTTGCAGCAAACTCAATGAATCGGCCATTAACTGACGGGAAAGTCTGCCGGCAAGTTGCGGCAATGTGCGGATATTGTTGAACGTAAGACGTACCGGCGTTTGATGTCCGGTCAGCAACAGCTGAATCAGCGTTATGTTATTCATACCCGGCACAATGGCGTAGCGTCCGGGCTTCATCTTTCTTGCAAGATCTTTGTTATTGGCTAAATAGTTAAATGTTGCTTCATTTTTCATTCTTCCTTCAGTATTCAGCTGTTTTTGCAAATCGCTGAGGGGCGTTTGTGGATAAACGTAAACATAAACCGTTTCTTGCGGATAAAAATTGGGCTGCTTAACATAATAATAATAGACACCGCCTGTTGAAAGAATTATTATTATTATGAAAATAAGCGCTATAACTGCAATTCTACTCCTCTTTGATGATTCCATACGAAATTAATTAAAATATGCTGCAAAGGTAAATTAATTTTTGAAAATTGAGAGCGGAAAATTGAAAGTTGAACAGAATTATTACAACTTCTCAATTCTTTAACTCTTCGCGCGGATCGGTTAAGTTCCCTGTAACGGCGGCGGCGGCAGCAACAAGCGGTCCGGCCAAAATGGTTCGTGCGCTGGGACCTTGCCGTCCTTCAAAGTTACGGTTGGAGGTACTGACGGCGTATTTACCTGCCGGCACTTTGTCGTCGTTCATTGCCAGGCACGCCGAGCAACCGGGTTGGCGCAATTCAAATCCGGCTTCGTGCAGTATCCTGTCAATGCCTTCCCTGCGGATTTGGGCTTCTACTTGCCATGAACCAGGTACGAGCCAGGCAATTATGTTTTTTGCTTTTTTCTTTCCTTTCACATATTCGGCAAACAACCGAAAATCTTCAATTCGTCCATTCGTGCAACTTCCCAGAAACACATAGTCAACTGGCTTGCCAAGCATTTTTTCGCATGGTTTGAAACCCATGTAATCCAATGATTTAAGAACGGAAACACGTCCGGCTTCATCTATTTCATCCAGCGTGGGGATGCTTCCGGTAATGGGAATTCCCATGCCGGGGTTCGTGCCGTAGGTAATCATCGGCTCAATTTGGCTGACATCGAACGAAATTTCCCTGTCGAAAACAGCATTGTCGTCCGACTTCAAGGTTTTCCAGCAGGCAACAGCTTTGTCCCAAGCCTCGCCTTTCGGGGCAAATTCGCGGCCTTTCAGGTAGGCGAATGTTGTTTCGTCTGGAGCAATCAAACCGCCGCGTGCTCCCATTTCGATGCTCATGTTGCAGAGCGTCATGCGAGCTTCCATCGAAAGGCTGCGAATGGCCTCGCCAGCATATTCCACGAAGTAACCTGTTGCGCCGCCCGTTGTCAGACGCGAAATCATGTACAGAGCGATATCTTTCGAGGTAACAAATGGTTGCAGTTTGCCGGAAAAGTCGATACGCATCGTTTTGGGGCGTGTTTGCAAGATGCACTGCGAGGCCAGCACCATTTCCACTTCGCTTGTGCCGATGCCGAATGGTATTGCCCCAAACGCGCCGTGCGTCGAAGTATGGCTATCGCCGCAAACGATGGTCATGCCCGGCTGGGTCAGCCCGTTTTCCGGCCCAACCACGTGAACTACACCGTTTTTAGGGTTTCCCAATCCGTAGAGGGTGATACCAAATTCTTCACAGTTTCGGGTCAGTGTATCTACTTGAAATTTGGAAACAGGGTCTGCAATTGGCTTGTCTTGATTTTCAGTAGGAATGTTGTGATCGGGCGTGGCTGTGTTTTTTTCCGGCCGGAACACTTTCAGTCCGCGTTTCCGCAATCCGTCGAATGCCTGCGGGCTGGTTACTTCGTGGCAGTAATGCCTGTCGATGTACAGTTGTGTGGGACCGTCTTGCACTTCTGTTACTGTGTGCGCGTCCCAAATTTTGTCGAATAAAGTTTTTGACATATCTGTTTTACTTTTAATGCGCTGCAAAGATAAGCTTTTTAGTGGAATTAGAAATGTGTTTTATCAAAATCGTCTATTTAGATAAATTAATTCTTATTTACAGTTAAATTAAGCTAAATTACAATAATTCGATTATAGATATTCGAAAATAATTACTAATTTTGAAGTGATATTTTTTTGCATTATCATAAATTTTATCCCTTGATATTTAATATATTAAAACTAAAACAATATTCGATGAAAAATTTATCGTGCTTCACTTTGGCTTTATTGTTTCTTATTTGTGGAACATTACAAGCGCAGTTGCCGGGGGGAGTAGGCAATCCTGATTTGTGGTTTCAAACAGTCGGAACTGGCGGTCTGCTGACGGGAAATTATCACTGGCAAGATTTTAGCGGCGATTCACTTCGCCTGAATGTTTACGACAGCCGTGGAGCTGCCTTTGGCGAAGAATATTCCAGCAGCGTTGTTCGCTTTTACAATGGACATCCGGCGCTGGAACTTGATAAACTGCTGGACTTGAAAAGTCGCGAGGTGCAGCTTAAACGTACCAGCCTGTCGCAGGCTACGATTATTGGAGCATTTGCGCCAGCCGCAGGTTTCGATGCGAATCAGCTGTTGTACAGCTTAAATGGTCGTCCCGAACAGGGCGTTTTTGTAGGTACGGACAAAGTTTACCCAAGCAGAGAAAGCGGCAAGGAAGTTTTTGATTACGGAGAAACGGAAGGCATGGATTTACGGTACTCATCAAACGATGTTGAGCCGAATGTAGACGCTTTTCGCGAATCGTCGTTGCGCATTCTTTCGTATTATCGAACGATTCCGCCAACAACAAATGTTTGGGGAGAATCATCCAAAGCTGTCCTGACATTCAACAGTGCAGCTGTTTCGGGAAATGTTAATCACAATTCTACCTATTCGGTACCCTTATTGGAAAATCGGCAATTTGTGGGCTACATACCCGAAATTATTGTCTACAGTCGCCTGCTGACGCCGCTTGAACGCCAAAAAGTCGACTCATACATGGCAATAAAATACGGTATTTCATTGCCTGTATCCTACCTTGGCAGCGCCGGACAACTGTATTGGGACTGTGAATCCAATACTGCTTATAATTACCGGATTACCGCTCTTTACCGCGACGATACGAGTGGAATTATTCAACGAGAATCAGCCACCAGTTACGAAGAGAAACCGCATTATACCGACCAGTTGACGCATGACTATTTTTATCTGGCCAGTCCCAATAACCGCACATCGGAATCGCGTCTGCTGGTCATGGGACGCGAAGACGGAAATTCGATTGCGGATGGCCACTTCATGTTCTGGGGCGACAACAACGCAACATCTTTCCTGAATTCCACCATCTGGCAAGAGGGATTGAAAAGAATGGAACGCCAATGGTTAGTCAAAACCAACATCGTTTCCAACCCGCAAACCATATCATGGAATGTTGAAAATCTGGAATTTAATACAACCGGATACGCTACCGACGTAACAAAAACAGGTGGCAATGCAGCAACAGTAGGAACTGCCGTGACATCTATTCCCTTATTGGAAAAATCTGGTTACCTGGCTGTAAACCATTATGTTATCACGGGTGGACTGACTTTGCGCTTTGGTTCGCAAACGCCTGCATACGCAGCTGGTTCACACGATTATGGCTACTATATAAATACGGACTTTCGGGCATATAAGAT
>JAITHZ010000317.1 GCA_031279795.1 Bacteroidales bacterium | reverse complement strand
CGCGTTTGGGTCCTAAACGTTCCGATGTGTCTGCACCTTTTTTGTAGTCGAAATAATCATTGGCAAAGTTGGAAATCACCTGCGCCAGAACCGCAAAAACAAAGCAAATCAGTGCCGTCTGCCAACGGAAACCACGATCACGCACCGCCAATGCCGCACCGACCACCACAGGCATTGTCGCTGCCACCAAAGTCTTTGGGCGAGTAGCCAATAGCCACGCTCGAAAAGAGTTTTTTCTGACCATCGTTTTTTCCATCGTTTTTTCGTACAAAAGTAAAAAAATCTGTTGTAATTTTGCATATATTTTCAAATAAAATTTGCATTGACAACTATTGGCAAAAAAAGCATTGGCAAGTGTCTGGAAATTGGAAATCAAAACATTTTGTAGGTTGTTTTCAATACGCTAAATTCGGTGCGACGGTTGATTTGATCGGCAATTTCCTGTTGTTCAGGCGTAAGCGCGAGAATAAATTCTTCGGTCAGTATCTCATTTTCTTTCAGGAAGTTATGTTTTTCGGCCAGTTTTTTGTCCACTATTTTCGGCACAGATTCGCCATAACCTTTCGGCGTGAGGCGGTCGGGGTCGATGCCTCCTTTAATCAGGTAATCCACAACGGATTTAGCTCGTCGCTGCGACAAGCTGATGTTGTATTCGTCGCTGCCTCTCATATCGGTATGAGAAGCTAATTCAATGGTAATGTGCGGATTCCGGTTCAGCAAGTCAATCAGTTCATCAAGAGCCGTTTTCGATTCCGGGCGCAACGTAGCTTTGTCGTAATCGTAGAAAATATTGTCAATCAAAACCGGTTTAGTGATAGATGGAAGCACAAAATCAACCGGATATGAATGACTTTTTTCTTCCCCAGATGTAGAAATGCGCTGACTGCTATTTATATATCCAGGGGCAGCAGCCATCATCACGTAATCGGTTCCGCGTTCGATAAGGATAGTATAATGCCCGTCTTTTCGTGCTATTGTCTTGTAAATGCTGCCATTATCGCCAACGGCTCGAATGATGGCATCGGGAACGATCTCGTCAGTTTTATCGACGACCCAGCCTTCTACTTCGATGGTCAGCGACGGACGCATGAAACTGTAAATATGGTCGTACCCGCGAGCATCGTTGCGATTGGAGGTGAAAAATCCACTTTCACGGTCACCGGCAAAGGTAATGCCAAAATCGTCGGAATTGGAATTTATCGGCGAACGCATGTTTTCGACGCTCCATTTGCCATCTTGCATTTCGGTAGCTTTAAAAATGTCCAATCCGCCCATTCCTGCGTGTCCGTTAGATGAGAAATACAGTTCGCCATTTTCGCGGATATATGGAAACATTTCATCGCCGGCAGTATTGATGTCGAGACCAAGGTTTTCGACAGCAACGACCTTACCTTCTGATAGATAAGCACGCCAGATGTCCTTTCCACCATAACCGTTTGGAATGTCGGAGCAAAAGTACAAAAATGCGCCGTCCGCCGAAACAGACGGATGTGCTACCGACCAGGTTGAATCGCGGAATATTTTCAGTTCGGAAGGTTCACTCCATTGCGCCCCCGAACGTGTTGCAACATAAATGCTGGCTGCGTGAGAGGATTCTGCGTCGACGTTACAGCGCGTAAAGTACATTGTGGCGCCATCGCCGGTAAACGTGCAGACGCCTTCGTCGTATTCGGAATTGACATTTCCTTCAACGGATTCTGGCAGTTGCCACTCACCTTTTTCGTCTTGCTTTGCAACATATATATCGTTGAATTTAAGTCCAGTAATTCCACTCTTAGTTTCTCCTTTGCTCGTTTCGCGCGAAGAAGTGAGGTAAATTGCATCCAGTTCTTTCCCTGCAAACATCGGAGCGAAATCGCTTCGTCGCGAATTGAATTTTTCCATCCGCTTGACTTCGTACAATGTGGGTGTTTTTTTCCATTGAGGCGCCAGTTCTGCCGATTTTTTCCCTTCATGCGCCAACCGGCTTTTGGGATTATGCTGCAGATATATATCGAACTGTTTGGCTGCCTCGCCGTATTTGCCGTCTTTGAGAAACATCATTCCGCTGTAGAGATACAGGATACTGTCGGGGTAATTGTAGCGGATGGCATTCCGGTATCCACTCAATGCTTTGCCGGTGTTGTTTATAAAACGGTTGCATTCGCCGGTCTTAAAAGACAGTTCTGCACGGAGTTCCCGCTTTTTCGAAGGCGTTTTGTTGTAGATTTTCCGGTACATTTGCGCCGCTTCGTAATATTCGCCTATTTCGAACCTCCGGTTAGCTTCGCTCAACTTCGGCGTTTTGCAAGAAACCAGCAATACTCCAAGTATCAACGCAATGCCGTATGCTTTATGATGAAACAATTCTGATATTTTTTTGACGAACATGTTGTTATTCATCTACACTATTTAGATAAAACTCATTTTTGCCAACTTTATTGTGTTAGCAAGCAATTTTGAAAATTCTCTGTCGCATTTGCACCCGTTCAGATGCGAATAAATGCTTCCTGATCCAATCCTTTTTTATATTTGTGTATCATATCAACCAGCCAGATAAGATTTTTTTCATCAACTAAATTTAAATCAAAATATATGCGCTGCTTGTTGTAACGGCTATAATTGCCGAAGTTAGCAAGCATGTTTTCAAGATTTTCGGGAATAAAAAATGTAGCTTTGTTTGCCAGATATTTTTTGTATTCGTACAGGTAAATTCCAATACCAGCAAAGTCAAAATCACCAAAGTGCAGATATGGATTTGGGATAGAACATAACCATTTTATCAGGTCTTTATTTT
>JAITHZ010000300.1 GCA_031279795.1 Bacteroidales bacterium | reverse complement strand
CAGGTTTGGAAATTGACGCCTTGAACGGCGAGCCAGGCGTTTATTCAGCCCGTTATGCAGGAGAAGAGAAAAAATCGGAAGCAAATATCCAGAAAGTGTTGAACAAATTACAGGCGGTTTCCAACCGCAAAGCACGTTTCAGGACAGTTATTGCCTTAATTTTAAATGGGATAGAATATATTTTTGAAGGAGAAGTCAATGGCGTAATTCTTGCAGAAAAGCGGGGAGAGTCTGGATTTGGTTACGATCCGATATTCAAGCCCAACGGTTACGAACAGTCATTTGCAGAAATGCCGTTGGAAGTCAAGAATCGCATCAGTCATAGATTTAATGCAGTATTTAAATTAGTTACATTTCTAAAAACAATCGAATGAGAAATTTTATTTTATCAACTGTGTTTTTAACCGCTTGTTTGTCTGCATATTCTCAAGCAGTGGGCGAATGGCAAGCACATCTTTCGTATGCCGAAAGCAGCAAGGTTGTGGAAACGCCGAATAAACTGTTTGCAATCGCTTCTGGTTCATTGTTTTCTGTCGATAAAGACGGGACAGAAATTGAAATTTATTCGAAAGAGAATGGGCTGAGTGATAATGGTATTGTTCAAATAGCTTATAATGAGAAAAATAACTGTCTTCTCATTGCTTATGAAAATGCCAATATTGATTTGCTGTATGATGACAGGCTGTACAACATTCCGGACTTTATGCACAAAACCATGCCTGGAAATAAAACCATTTACCAAATTCATTTTGCGGGCGATTATGCTTATCTGGCAACAGGAATCGGTGTGGTTGTGCTTAACATGGCGAAGGTTGAGATAAAGGAAAACTATACGTTAAAAAAGGATGGGGTAACATTGCCCGTTTATGGCATTACAACAACAGAAACAGAAGTTTTTGCATCGACATCAGCAGGGGTTTATTATGGCAAATTAAGTGATAACTTATTGGATTTCAGCAAATGGACTCTCGCTGGGTTTCCTATAGGCAAGCAAATAGTTTTCTTCAAGGATAACTTGTACTTACTGACAACCATCGGTATATATCGGTTTGATGGCGCAAGCTGGACGAGGCTGCTGGAAAGTTATTCTGCAAGCGATTTAACAGTTTCAGGTGATAAACTGCTGGTGACCACGCCAACGGTTTTGTATGCTTACACATCGGATACTGAATGTGAAGAAATTACTGGCTTGCAAAACGCCCAATCTGCAGTAATGCTGTCGGGAAAAACAAATACTTACGTCATTGCAGCAAAGGAGAACGGGCTTGTTTGTATCGACGACGGGCAGATTCAGTACAGCGGGATACAGCCCGCAGGACCGCTGCAAAATACAGTATACTGGTCGCAAGTTGCCGGTAACCGCTTGTTCTTTATCAATGGCGGAATACGCGGCAGCGGTAAAACGCCGGTCATGATTTTAGACATCGAAAGCGGGGCATGGAAAAACACGCCCACAACGATAGCAGAAGCAACCGGTTTGGCGGTTCATCCAGATGACAATACACATTTTTTTGTTACCTCGTCGTCAAGTGGTGTTTTTGAATTTCGGAACGATGAACTCTTTTTGCAGCATACCTACCTCACGTCGGAAGGTGTGCTTGAACCGATGAACCTCAATCCTAACTCATGGTTGTGGCTGACGTCGCCTGTCTTTTTTCAGGGCGAATTGTGGGTGGCAAATGGGTTTGCTCCCAATTCCATAAAAATCCTGAAAGCCGATGGTACATGGGATAAACGCGCCTATAGCCCAATAAGCCAAAAAGAAGGCTACCGGATGATTGTTGATTCCAACAACAGGAAATGGCTGCTGGGGTCGAGCCATTCGGGGTCAAAAGGGCTTTTTGTTTTTGACGATACACACTACCGTTATTTTTCGGACCGTTCGGATGGCGAAAATTTTTCCGATTCGGATGGTATCATTGAAATAAGTGTTTTTTATGCCATTGCCGAAGACCGTACAGGCGCTATATGGATTGGATTAGAAAAAGGTATTCTTGTTGTTAATAATCCGGTAGATATTTTTAATGAGAATTTCCGTTGCAGCCGGATAAAAGTTCCGTTAGGCGACGGATCGGCTTCCTATTTACTTGCAAGCGAACGGATAAACGCCATAGCTGTTGATGGAGGAAACCGCAAATGGATTGGCACGGAAACGTCGGGACTGTATCTGGTAAGCCCCGACGGGCTGGAAACACTACACCACTTTACCGTCGAAAACAGTCCGCTGTTTTCCAACCGGATAATGTCGTTATCAATAGAACACTCAACAGGACTGGTATTTGTGGGTACCGACAAAGGCTTGCTGTCCTACCGGAGCGACGCCACAAATGGAAACCCCTCTTATGCAGAAGTTCATGTGTTTCCCAATCCCGTACGTCCCAATTATTCAGGATTGATAAGCATTACCGGGTTAGTGGAAAATTCGGTCGTTAAAATTACGGATATTAGCGGAAATTTGCTGTATGAAGGCATTTCACAAGGCGGTCAGCTGAGCTGGGATGGTCTTACCGGACTGGGGGCTCGCGTGCCGACAGGCGTGTATCTTGTCTTTGTTTCAACGCGTGACGGTTCACAAAACTCTGTAACTAAAATAATGATTGTCAGATAAAAATAGGAAATCTATTATGCAGAACATGATTTTTGTCAAGATTCTTTTTTCAGGCAGAGCTTTTATTTCTTATTTTCTCAATGGATTCGGATAGGAAATACGGTGTAATATATTTTTCAGAATTGTATCGACTATTTTTGGACGATGTTTGATGCTGACTTTTTGTAAATAAGTGGATGCAGTGGCATACTCGCCTTCCAGAATCTGTTTGATTTTGTTTTGATAGGCTGCATATTCCATCTTTCGGGGATTCGTTATTTTTTTATAGTTAGCATCTTCTTTATCAAGAAGTTTCTTCCCGCGAGCATAATGAAAATAGCCCAAAAAAAGACAGGCCTCAGGGTGGTTTGCATCAATACCGATCAGACGTGTATAGGTCAGAAAAGCGTCTTCGATCAGTTTGCATGCAGTTTGGTGTTTGCCCAGCCGTTCGAGATGATATTTGTTTTTCGGTTCAACGCCCAGTAAGCGATGGTAATGAACAATCGAATCCTTCAGATTTTTTTCAGTCAGTACATGATCAGATAACGCTTTTTCGGCTGCTATCACATAGACAGAATCATTTCTCTGTTTGCCTTCATCGTCTTCGATGTATTCACTGGCAACGCATGGTGCGTGTACGCAAAGAGATGCAAGAATAATTAACTGTAAAACAAACCGTGCCATATCAGAAAAAATTACCGGCAAAAATAAACAAAAAATTTATTATGCCGGTAATTTTTTTAATTATTTTTATGTAGTTAATAGAATATTCTTCTATTATCCTCAATATTAACGGAATTACGCAATGCTTGCATGAACAGAGAGGGAATTCTGTATTCGGAAGCACGTTTGAGATTGTTTATTTCGGTTTTTGCATCAAAGGTTCTGTTTTGCTGTGTTTTGTTATATACGCTAAACAAATACACGCCTTTGTTTCCTTTCACCGGTTCGCTCAGTGTATTTTCCGAAGCTATTGGGGCTAATGCCTCAAGCGCAGGTTCCGAGCTGCCAATATCGGCAATGTATCCGGTATTAAAATTAACAAAGCGGGCAGAATCCACTTGAAGCTGAAATGTTTGTGCATATTCTTCCAACGTTTTTGCCGGTTTGGATTTCAGTTCGGAGATTATTTTTTCTGCTTTTTTGCTGTTGATAATTTCCCGCCGCAGTTCATTTTCGACAGCGACAATCGGACGGAATCCTTTTTTATTTTTGTTTTCAATAGCTGCAATTACAATTTTGTCTTCACATTCAAAGAATTTAATTGAACCTGGTTCGTTGGTAAACGCCCAGCGAACGACTTCGCGCGAACGGCGTACATTGCCTATGGTGGAGTTGTTGGGCAACAGATAAACAACTGGCGAAACAACATATCCGCTATCTCGTGCGGCGCTGTCGAATTTTTTGATATCTGCATTGGCTATAACAAACCGGCTGGCTTGGTTGTACAGATGGTTTTGTGTTGGGCTGCTTGCAAAAACGGGGTTTTCGACAGCGGCTATTTTCACTTTTGTTACCGGCTGTGTTTTTTCGGTAACATATACGAGATGAACGCCGTTGGTAGATTTGATTTTCGAGAGTTGATTCAGTGGAGCTGCAAAAATTTCCTTGCTGAAGGATTCACCCAAATCTCGAACCAAATCAATTTCCGTCAGAGAGAGCAACGGTGCGGATGTTCCCATGCTGACAGCCAGTTCGTTGATATCTTTTCCTCCTTTGATTAAATTTTCGATACTGTCCATAAATGCAAGCAAACGCGGTTCGTTCGACTGCGGGAAAGCCAGTTGACGAAATGAAACTGAGTCAGGAGTCACTACCCTTCCTATATATTTTATCAGTCGGAAAACATCGTTTTCCAAATACGGGCCATATACCGATCCGACTGAGGCTGAATCAACAAAGGCCTTTTCTCTGGCCGACAGATTTTTGGTGGAAATATAAGCATTCAGAAATTTATTTCCCGGGATAATGCTTACCACGTCCCTGATTTGCTCAATATCGGTAGCGGCCTTCAGTGAATCTCTGACTTCGGCAATTGTTTGTTCTTCTGCAAGATAATCTTCTTCGCTCGGCGCTATATCAATGGTGAAATACTTTACGCCACGTGTTTCTTCCTGCTGTTTGTAGCGGTTTTTCCAATCGCCATAAAGTTTTTTCAAGTCGTCGTTTGATACAGTAATCGCCGAATCCACAATGGATGTATAGGGTTGTACTACATACGCAAAATCGACATTTGTCTGGGAGGCA
>JAITHZ010000235.1 GCA_031279795.1 Bacteroidales bacterium | reverse complement strand
TTGCAGCGAAATGTTGACAGCAACCGCTATGGGTTATTTCGACGCCGAAATATCGAAAGCCGTAGTGCTGGCGCTGTTCGTTCCGCTGATTATTTCGAGTGGCGGTAATTCGGGGTCGCAAGCTGCGAGTCTTATTATCCGTTCGCTTGCGCTTAACGAACTGCGACCGCGCAACTGGTGGTATGTTATGAAAAAAGAAATATTTTCAGGCATTATACTGGGGGCAATTCTTGCAATAATCGGTTTTATGCGTATCCTGATATGGCAAGAAGCAGGTATTTTTGATTATGGAGAATATTGGAGCTGGGTAGCAGCCAGTATAGCTGTTTCATTGATTTTTGTGGTGTTATGGGGAACGCTCGTTGGCTCAATGATACCTCTGATTCTGAAACGGGCAGGATTAGATCCAGCTACAGCTTCGGCGCCATTTGTAGCTACGCTTGTCGACGTAACCGGATTGATTATTTACTTTTCAGTGGCTGCACTGTTGTTGGCTGGAAAATTATTATAGCAGATACGCAACATGCCACATCTCAATGGAAGCGACATGTTGCGTCTGTAAAAAAGTCTCTTTGGAGTTTGCGCGCTTATGCGTCAATGTTTGCATACGTAGCGTTTTCTTCGATAAATTCCCTGCGTGGGGCCACATCTTCGCCCATCAGCATGGAAAATACATGGTCGGCTTCGGCGGCGCTTTCTATGGCCACCTGTTTTAGCGTACGGTTTTCAGGATTCATTGTTGTTTCCCAAAGCTGGCCGGCATTCATTTCGCCAAGGCCTTTGTAACGTTGTGTGTGAATGGCATTTTCGTTGCCGCCACCGTACTTATTGATGAAAAACTGTCGCTGCTGGTCGTTCCAGCAATATTCTTCGGTTTTCCCTTTTTTGCAGAGGTAAAGTGGAGGAGTGGCAATGTAAACATATCCTTTTTCAATCAATTCTTTCATGTGTCGGAAAAAGAACGTCAATATCAGTGTAGCGATATGGCTCCCGTCAACGTCGGCATCGGTCATGATTATCACCTTATGGTAGCGCAGTTTGGTAGTGTTCAGTTCTTTCGAATCTTCTTCTGTACCGATGAATACGCCCAATGCGGTGTAGATATTGCGTATTTCTTCGCTTTCCAGCACTTTATGCTGCATAGCTTTTTCAACGTTCAGGATTTTACCGCGTAATGGCAAGATGGCCTGAAAATTTCGGTCTCTCCCCTGTTTGGCCGTACCGCCAGCCGAATCACCTTCCACCAGAAATATTTCGCATTTCAGCGGATCTTTGTCTGAACAGTCGGCCAGCTTACCGGGCAATCCACCGCCAGAGAGCGGCGATTTCCGCTGCACCAGTTCGCGTGCCTTACGGGCGGCAATGCGAGCTTTAGCTGCCAGAATTACTTTATCGACAATTATTTCCGCTTCCTTCGGATGTTCTTCGAGATAATAACCCAGCGCTTCGCCAACAGCAATTTCCACAGCTCCCATCACTTCATTGTTACCCAGCTTGGTTTTCGTTTGTCCTTCGAACTGAGGTTCAGCGACTTTGATGGAAATTACGGCGGTCAGTCCTTCGCGAAAGTCGTCGCCGTTGATTTCTACTTTTGCTTTTTCCAGTTTTTTGGAATCTTCAGCATATTTTTTCAGTGTTCGTGTTAATCCACGCCGGAATCCTGCCAGATGCGTTCCTCCTTCGATTGTATTGATATTGTTTACATACGAAAAAATATTTTCATTGTACGACGTATTGTAAGTCATGGCAATTTCCACCGGAATACCTTGTTTCTCGGTTGTAATTTGAATCACCCCATTGATAAGTTTTTCGCGAGAACTGTCAATGAAGTTCACAAATTCGCTTAATCCTTTTTCCGAGTAGAAGACATCCGAGCGGAAAGAGTTGTCGTCTTTTCTTACGCGGTAATCGGTGAGCGTCAGTTTTACGCCAGAGTTGAGGAAGGACAGTTCTCGCAGGCGCGAAGCCAGCGTGTCGTATTTGTATTCTGTGACGCTAAAAATACTGCTGTCGGGTTTAAAGACAATTGTAGTGCCCGGATCGGTTGCATCGCCAATAACAGAAATGTCGCCGAGCGATTTGCCACAGGAAAATTCCTGCATGTAGAGCTTGCCATCGCGCTTAACTTCTGCCCGCAAGTGAATTGAGAGAGCGTTAACACATGAAACGCCCACCCCATGTAATCCTCCGGAAACTTTATAGGTTCCTTTGTCGAATTTTCCGCCGGCATGCAGCACAGTCAACACCACTTCCAATGCTGATTTCTGCTCTTTTTCGTGAAAATCGACCGGAATACCCCGTCCGTCATCCTTTACGGTAATGGAGTTATCTTCATTGATAAAGACCTGAATGTTTGTACAATATCCAGCCAATGCTTCATCAATGGAGTTATCTACAACTTCATAAACAAGGTGATGTAATCCCTTTTCGCCGGTATCTCCTATATACATTGCCGGCCGTTTTCGCACAGCTTCCAGCCCTTCCAGCACTTGTATGCTGTCGGCTGAATAATCCTGTGTCTTTTCCAGTTTTTCTTCTTGTGTCATAATTATTTTTCAAACATAGATTGCTTTCAAAAAAAGCTCACAAATTTAGTCAATTCTTTTGAATTAGAAAAGTTAAATATATCAATTAATGTGTCAATGTTAGTCGAAATGCGAAACATAAGTTATCTGCGAACATCTACTGTTATCTGTGCCTATAAAAAGCAGTCCTCTCAATCCTAACATGAGAGGACTGAGAGGCACACCAACGAGAAGCACGGCGCTCGTCGACAGCGCAACAATATTAAAATTCCTGACCGATAATGAAATGAAGCTGACTGCCACCATATTCGGTACCTCCGAGGGTAAATTTGTCGAAACCGTATGCCCAGTCAAGTCCCAGCAGACCAACCATAGGCAACATAATTCGCACACCTACGCCGGCCGATCGCCGCATCTGGAAGGGGTTGAAATTTTCCACCTGCGCCCAGGCATTTCCGCCTTCGAGAAAAGCTGTGCAAAAAATGGTTGAAGTCGGTTGCAGCATCAACGGATAGCGCAGTTCAAATACGACACGGGAATAGGCAGAACTCCGGTCGCCCAGCGAACTGTCCTCGTATCCGCGCAGTGCGACGATTTCGGTGGCGTACATCGAGCTGTAGCCCGTCATGCCGGAGCCTCCCACTGTGAAGGTTTCAAAAGGCGATCGTTTATCTTTGCTGAAATAACCGACCATGCCGAAATCAAAACGGGTCATCAGTATCAGTTTTCGGTTGTTTGTCAGCGGAGTAAAAGTCTTGGAGTTAAATTTCCATTTATGAAATTCAATCCATTTATATTTAGCTTCGGAATTGTCGGGCAGGGAAGCATAGTCCTTTCCATCCCAGAGAGAAAAAGGCGGCGTGATACTCAAAGAAAGGTTAAAAGTCGAACCTCCGCGCGGGAAAATTGGCTGGTCGGTAGAATTGCGTCCCAAACTGATTTTTAGACTTGCGCTATTGCATGTTCCGTTATTGATAACAAAATAGCTCCAGTTT
>JAITHZ010000160.1 GCA_031279795.1 Bacteroidales bacterium | reverse complement strand
AATATTTCAGAAAAAATCTCATTACCAACACATTCCATGTTTCCTATATATGTTTCGCGTACACCGTCGTCATTGTATCTTTTTCCGCCGACAACTGCCAGATGACCTGTTGCAAGTATGGGAATGTTTTTTCCACAATTATTCCGTTTTTCGGCTGCAATTTTCGCAACTGTTTCGTAATGTTTCCTGATGCAGTCTGTAATTCGCTTGGATCTGTCGGAATATGTTTCGCCTTCGACAAATTTGCTGATATCCCGTTCGCGAAGAAATGGAACAGCGCAAACAATTGCTGCCGGATTTTCGGTTTCGTCGTTTATTACAATTATTTCATTTTCGATATGTTCACATGCTTTGCCTACTATATGAACGTTTAGCGCTGATAAAATTTCTTTCGGAGCATCAAGCAAACTTGGCGAATCGTGATTTCCGCCAACAACAATGCTGCTTCTGCATCCACAATTCCGAACTTTTAACAAAAAATCGTAATACATTTTTTGCGAATTGCTTCCGGGCGTTGTTGTATCAAAAATGTCGCCAGCAATGATTAACAAATCTATCTTATTTTTTTTGATCGTTTCGAGTAACCATGCCATAAATGCCGCATGTTCCTCACTGCGTTCTTTTTTGCCATAAAGCATTCTTCCCAAATGCCAGTCTGAAGTGTGTAATATTTTCATTTTATGTGAAATTATATAATTAATGAATGTTTGTCGAAATTTCCGTGCAAAATTAACTGAATTTTCAGGAACTGCAAGAGAGGAATAGTTGGAATTAGGAGTTAGGAATTAGGAATTAGGAATTAGGAATTAAGAATATTAAGAATTAAGAATTAAGAATTAAGAATTAGGAACTCCACTTCAGGAGTTCTCTGATCTTGAATCGTGAATCTTGAATCCGTTTTAGGATAATAGCCGAATAATGTGTATATTTGCAGCAAAATGGCTTTATAATAAGTTGAGGTGTTAACCGTTTTGATTGCTAACACTTGAAAATAAGCAGAATAATAAATTACTGTTATGAAAATAAACTGGAAACCAGGTACAATGATTTATCCGTTGCCGGCGATTTTAGTCAGTTGCGGAAGCGACGAATCTGAATATAACCTGTTGACGGTGGCATGGGTTGGTACGTTATGTTCCACTCCTCCTGTATGTTACATTTCCGTCAGGCCGGAACGCTATTCCTATTCCATCCTGAAACGGAACATGGAATTTGTGCTGAATCTTACGACCAGAGACATGGCTTTTGCTGCCGACTGGTGCGGGGTGCGTTCGGGAAGGGATTTCAATAAATTCGCGGAAATGAAACTCACCCCCGGAAAAGCATCGCTTGTAGCCGCTCCGACGGTAGAAGAATCGCCGCTTTGCATCGAATGTCGCGTGAAGGAAATCATCGGGTTAGGCTCTCATGACATGTTTATTGCCAATGTTGTGAACATATTGGCCGATGAAAAATTCATTGACCCCGAAACGGAAAAATTTGACATGGAAAAAGCTAATTTACTGTCGTTTATTCATGGGAACTATTATGAAACCGGTGAATTTGTCGGTAAATTCGGATGGTCTGTTAAAAAAACAAAAAGATAATGAAACTGTTTTTGGGAATATTCGCAATCATCCTTCAGTTGCTGCCTGTTTTTTCACAGAATGTAAACAAGCGAATTGACGTGGGCTTGAAGGGTGGATTCAACTCCGATATTTGCATGATTGATGAATTTAATATTGGCGGAAATATTATTGACTATAGCGAAAATATTTACCGCGTTGGCTTGTCGACTTCACTTTTCATGCGGCTGAATCTTGGCAAGACTTATCTTCAACTGGAACCAAGTTATCATTTTTCACGCGGCGGACTTGAATTTAGCTTTTTTAATGCAAAACGAGAATCAAATCTGGCCAACCTTTCTTGGGAATTTAATTCGCTTTCTTCTCCTCTTTTGTTTGGTTATCACTTGATTAAAGAGCCGCCTTACGGATTGAACTGTTTCGTGGGGCCGAAAATATCACGAATTTTCCAGTCGAACAACAATTTTTCGATTGACATTGACAACTATCCCCTAAAATTTGATTTTAAGTCTGTCAGTTTTTCAGCCGTTATCGGAATCGGCTTAAATATTTCAGGCTTGTTTTTCGATTTCAGATACGAACTCGGACTTTCGCACACCTTGAATGATATTACCTATATAAATCCTTTTGCTGAAAACCCATTTGGTAAAATTCACCTGAAAAATCGAATGAATTCCATGAGTTTTTTGCTGGGATATATTTTTTAAAAAATAACAGTTGATACCTAATTAATAAATAATTTTGAATGAAAGCAGATCGAATACTCTGGGCTGATGACGAAATTGACTTGTTGAAGCCCCACATTTTTTTCCTTGAAGAGAAAGGATATGAAGTTGTTACAGCTACAAATGGAACTGATGCGCTTGAATTGATTCAACGGGAATCATTCGACCTCATTTTCCTTGATGAAAACATGCCAGGACTTACCGGTCTGGAAACTTTGGCAAAAATTAATAGTTTTAATCCGTCAATTCCGGTAGTGATGATCACAAAAAGTGAGGAGGAAAACATTATGGACCAAGCTATTGGAAACAAAATTGCTGATTACCTGATAAAGCCAGTCAATCCGAATCAAATTTTATTGACCATCAAGAAAAATATCCACAAGCAAGACATTATTTCAGAAAAAACAACCGTTGGTTATCGGCAAGATTTCAACCAAATAGGTATGCAAATAAACGATTCGTGGGCATTCGAAGACTGGGTGGAGGTTTACAAAAAATTAATATATTGGGAAATTGAGCTGGAAGCATCGGATACTAAACTGGAAGACTTGTTGCGGATGCAAAAATCGGAAGCAAATATAGGATTCGCAAAGTTTATTCGCAAAAATTATTTTGACTGGATTGCTTCGCCCGACAATCGCCCGTTGTTGAGTCCCGATTTGTTCAAAAAACGGGTGTTTCCTCAATTAGACGACGGAGAAAGGCTGTTTTTCATCCTCATTGACAATTTTCGTTTCGACCAGTGGTGGGTTGTGAAAGAACTTTTTACTCCTTATTTTACTTTTGATGAAGACTTGTATTGCGGCATTTTGCCTACGGCGACTCAGTATGCTCGAAATGCCATTTTTTCGGGTTTGATGCCCATACTCATCGAAAAAATGTTCCCCGAATTATGGGTGGACGAGGACGATGAAGACGGCAAAAACTTGAATGAAGCTCCATTGATTCAAACACAGTTCGACCGTTTCCGAAAAAAATATACTTTTTCATACAGCAAACTCAACGATTCGCCTGCTTGTGAACGACTACTCCAAAATTTACCTCAATTGGATAATTATCAGTTGAATGTAATTGTTATTAACTTTATTGATATGCTCTCGCATGCACGGACTGAATCGAAAATGATTCGCGAACTGGCTGCGAACGAGGCGGCATACCGCTCTATTACCGAATCGTGGATTAAACATTCATATACGCTCGAATTGTTCAAGAAAATAGCTGAAATGGGGTGCAAAATCATTTTGACCACCGATCACGGCTCGTTGCGGGTGAAATCTCCAATCAAAGTAATTGGCGATAAAAATACAAATACAAATCTCCGCTATAAATTGGGTAAAAACCTGACATATAACGTCAAACAGGTATTTGAAATTAAGGAACCAGAAAGAGCAGGACTGCCTTCGCCAAATGTGAGTTCTACTTATGTTTTTGCGCAGAATGACGATTTTTTTGCGTATCCAAACAACTACAACTACTATGCATCGTATTACAAAGACACTTTTCAGCATGGCGGCGTGTCGATGGAAGAAATGCTGATTCCTTTAATTACAATGACGCCAAAATAACGGAACCAATGATAACAGACTGTGTTGCAGCCATTTTATTTGTTTTCTCCGGAACGATGGCGCTATTCGGAAGCATTACAAATGCCGACTGGTTGTTGAAATCAAATCAGGTGGCTTTTTTTGTCAAAACAGTTGGACAAAAAGGTGCGCGTATCTTTTATGCCATACTGGGAATGGGGGGAATTGCCGCTGGAATTTGTATTTTTATACGTGCAAATAATGTTGTTTTTTAACATAAAATCATAAATGTATACTGCCTTTTTTCATCAGCTAAGCTTGTTATTTTGTCAGCGATTGTTCCATTCAGGCCAGCATACTGTTAATTATTTAATTTTAATATACTCCATATTATGCCTTTCTTGAGACTGGGGATTACCACCGAAGTCAATCTTTTGCACTAAGATGTAAAGATTACATAGAAAAAATTATGCAGCCCTTTCTTTTCTGGCTTAAAAATCTTAACTTTGCAGCAACAAACTACTGACTATGGA
>JAITHZ010000124.1 GCA_031279795.1 Bacteroidales bacterium | reverse complement strand
ACCGGCGTACCGATAATCAGTATGGCTATTTCACTCTCCGAAAGCACTTCCGGTACGGACGAAAAATGCAGTTTCCCGTCTTTCAGCGCCTGCCTCAGCAATTCTTCAGCGCCTTCTTCCGAAAATGGAATGACGCCCGAACGGACTATCTCAATATTCCGTTCATTTGTATCGTAGATAGATACATTTTTTCCCTTCGCCGCCAGCATGATAGCCAACGGCAATCCAACATGGCCGCAGCCTCCTATTACACAAACATCGTATTTCATTTCATAATTATTTAATTTAACTATCTGTTTTCTCAATTTTCAGATTACGATTTCAGAAACAAAAATCCCCAACCTACCTGCCATTTCGGCTACCAGCATGGAAATAAACTGCAGTACAATCACAACCGAATTTGTTGTGGCGGTGTACAGAAAATCCCATTTAAAGTAAGGAAAACTGATCATCATGCAAATCAGCGCCACCACGCCGCGCGAGTTGCCTGCCAGTGTATTCAGGAATCTGGAAATCTCTCGACTTGCGGCGCTTATCCAACTGGGAATTATCGCCGAAAGATTCTTTTCGGGCAAAACCAGAAAGATAATAAATGTGGAAACAACCCAGTTGAAAATCCACCGTCCATAATCCATTGCGATGCAAAACAAAGGAAAAACAGTAATAAACTGCATTATCAGAAGGCTTGACAACAGCGAGGGGTTAAAGCTCATTGACGGACGGTGACCGAGCAGCGGGAAATCCAGTTTGTTGCTGTTCGACAATACATAATAAATAGATGGCAGAATTACGCACCATGCGATAATTCCCACAATTCCGGCGCTTCGTGCCATTAGCAAATAATCCCAAGTCAATATTGCCGTATCTTTCAGCGACCATGCTATTGCGTCAATTGCAGAGATTGGAACGCTTCCATCCTGAAATAAAAACGGAACAGACCCCCATGAATCCCAAATGGAACGCGCTACTCCGGCATCTCCATGGAAATGGATAACAGCCAAAAACATGTATACGGAAGGTAACAACGTCAAGCAGGAAAGCAATCCCGCTTTTACATAACTTCCCTTGCTGAACAATGATTTATACTTATGCAAATAAATTAATATCAAAACAGGGAAAGCATAAAAGCCTGCTGTTTCATGTATTAAAATAGCTAATATTAAAAGTAAGTTGGCAATAATGGGAGCAATAACTGTTTTCTTTAAAGAAAATCGCAGCACCAGGATGAAAAGCAGCGCTAACAGTATGTCCTTTCGAATTAAAAATTCCTGTATAATTGGTCCGCCCAAAAAGAAAACAAATGGCAGGATAAACACCGGCAGTCCTTTTTTAACAAAGCCTTTCACAAAAAAGACAGCGAGCAGCACGTAAGCAATAAGGCAAACAATAATAATTGTCCAGTATACGTCGATATGAAAAAGCTGATACAATTTCAGCAGCAATTCGCCTGTTAATCCGCGCCTGACAAAGCCGCCCTCATAATTTATTAAAAATTCCGTGATATTCCATCCTTCTTTGGAGAAACCTTTATTTAATGTAACAACCAACAGATAAAACAGTCGAGTCAAAAAAAGAATGAAAAAGATTGCCACTCCATGTTCTTTCCTGAAGGAAATATTTTTATTAAAAATCTTCATCTAAATAAATTGCTCTGTATTAATAAGCAGTTGAAATTGTGTCAATTTTTACACGCCGCAAAAGTAATAAATAAATCGAAATGAGCAAATTCTTTAACCGGAAAAAGAGTAATTTTGAACAAAAAAACCGGATTCCAATAAATTTGAAATCCGGCCCGTTGAATGAAGAATTAAATGCAATATTTTTTGTTATCTGTTCTTTTTTTCCTTTAAGAGATAAATGCAGTAAGCAAGTCCTAACAGCATGGGAAATATTTCTCCGCCAATCGGAGCGGATCCCACAAAACCGCCGTCGCCTACGCCGACTCCGGAAGCGCCTGGAGCATCGGGATCGTCTTCGTCCATAGCTTTGAATGTCGGAGATTTGCTTTTTGACGGTAATCCATTTTTTGAAAAAAAGCTGTCTTTTGTCGCTGACTGGCTACCAACCTTGCCTTTGGATGTTTTTTCATAAAAAACATTTTCGGAATACGCTTTTTTCCCGCTGAAAAAATCATCTGCTCCTTTCGCCTGAAGGCTATTGATTGACAGACAGGATATGATAAATATGATGTATGCTGCTATTCGTATTTTCATTTTACTGTAATTTTGGTGATTAATGTTTTTTTGCCGACTACTTTCACTACGTATATTCCAGCAGGCAATGGCAGGGCGTTTTGCATAACCGGATTGTTTACGGTGAAGCGACTTACTATCCGTCCCTGCATGTCGTAAATATAAATGTATGAACCGAAGTCTGTTTCATCAAATGTTTTGACTGTCAGCATGCCGCCGGAATAATGGGCAGTCAATGGCTGGGTAACCTGTATTTCGTCGGGCGTTCCCGTCAATTGGGTTGAAAAGACAAGCTGGAAACGGTCTTCTGCGTCTGTCGGTTCGGTTGTTGTTTTATAGTATGAATTAGGTTCCGAGATTAAGGTTTTGGTACCGAACTTTTTGTCGACCAGCCATATTTCTTGTATGTTCAGCCGCGTATTCAGTCTCAATCCGCGTATATACACGTTTTGCGGGGTTAGCGACGGCGTCATGTACAGGTTTTCATACGCTGTGGCAGTGGAGATCGTTTTTTCATCCAGAGCATCTCCATTATCATTTTTCAGATACAGCAAACTCATGCTCGACTGTGCCGGCAGGCTTTCCGAGCGCTTGAGCAGCTGCGTTCCGGCGGCTATTTCAACTGAATTGGTCTTGAACGACAGGCGGTCAATTTCAGCCGACGAGCGCAATGACAGCAATTCTTCGGGGTTTCTCAGCACAACACAAACACGGTCGGAGGTGAGTGTCGTTTCGTCCAGCACTTCAAACACAAAGTCATCGTAGCGTTCGGTTGCATTTGACCGGATAAAGCGCGTTGTTCCATGCTTGACCTCGCTTTTGGGAATCGTTATTTCCACTGGAACATCCTTGTAATAATAAACGCGGAACAATTGCAGAGGGGCAATCAGGAAATCGCCGTCGGCGTTTGTTACAAGGCCTTTGTCGGGGTCGGTGTACAACTCTCCGGTGTAGGTTCCTCCCATTGGTTTAATAGTATAATAGGTATGACTGTAAAAAACTTTACTGTTCATTTCAAATGCCATAGTGTTTGGTGTCAGTACCCAGATGCGGTTTATTATGTCGCGCACGCCAGCGGTGGTTTCGTTACCTGGCATGATATTTCCCCATTCCGATACAGGACTGGCGTTAAGGGTAGTTGCCAGCTTTTCGACCGACAGCGGAGCCATAAACGGATTCGACAGATAGTTATATCCTTTGGTCAGCTCAACTTTGACGTCGTGATCAACCAGCCTCTCATCTTTGTACACATTCCGGTTGGCAGGGGTGGCATAGCGATATATATTGTTCGGATTATTCTCAAAATCATACTGCAACCTGTTGAATTTATAAACCGACGTGGTTCGCTTGGTAAAATCAATTAATCCGTCGTATTCCGGTTTGATAAAATCGGTATAGTCTGTTGGATTGCCGCCGCGCAGGTCAATCCCGATAACAAAACCAGTTCCGGCACGCAAGGTGGTTGTAGGGTCGGTGACTGTTCGGTTCAAATTGCCCAGAAAACCGACGGGAGTTGGCATGATCAGCGTATTAAACATAAAATAGTCAGCTTTTATATAATCGTACGGGCTGCCCATTCCGTAAATACGCCGATATGGTGTAGCGGCAGTGTATCCGCTTGCCTTTTCGCCGACAGGAGACTTGAAATTCACCTGAAAGCGTCCGACTTTCTGGTAGTCGGCTGGCAACATATCAGCCGGATTGTTGAAAGCATTGCTGTATACAACGTTCTTGCCGATTTTCAAGTGTGCCAGTAACGTACTGTGGGAGGCACGGATGCTGTTGGCCAATCCTTGCGCAGGATTCTCTCCTGCGTAATCGCGCTTAATGTCGGCTGTATCGGAATCCAGCACGAAATAGCCTCGTGTAAGGCGAACATATTGCGCGTCGGCAGCGGTGCGAGCATTCAGCACAACTGAATTTTCGTTGGCAATTTCTACCGTATCGGGAAATATGATGTAAGCTGTCCGTTTCGACGGTATATCTACAAATTTTCCAGTAACAGACTGAGCCGAATCGGAAAATATTTCCTGTTTCGATGTACCG
>JAITHZ010000090.1 GCA_031279795.1 Bacteroidales bacterium | reverse complement strand
CTGTGAACTTACCCGTCGAAACAGCAGTCAATCAGGATGTTGATTTTTCATTTGCCCAATATGCAATAACTTGTGTGTCAATGGGTAATCCGCATTGTGTGCTATTTGTAGACGACGTTGCACATTTTCCGCTGGAAGAAATCGGGCCGAAAATTGAGACCCATCCACTATTTCCAGAAAAAACGAATGTAGAATTTGTGGAAACAGTATCGGACACACATGTAAAAATGCGCGTATGGGAGCGCGGTTCGGGCGAAACGCAAGCCTGTGGAACAGGAGCCTGCGCCACAGTTGTAGCTGGCATTATGAATGGCAAGATGAAATCGAAAGTTACAGTCAGTTTGCTCGGTGGCGACTTAGAAATCGAATGGAACCCGACCGACAAACATGTGTATATGACCGGCGAAGCCGTAACTGTATTTGAAGGAAAACTTAAACTACCGGCCATTTAATTAACGCATAATCAATATAATAATGTACATAAACGAAAATTTTTTAAAATTACCTGGCAGTTATTTATTTGCAGAAATATCAAAAAGAGAAAGTGCATACAGACAGGCGCATCCCGACAAAAAAGTAATCAGTCTGGGCATAGGCGACGTAACCCGTCCGCTGGCTCCAGCAGTGACAGAAGCGATGCACAGAGCCATTGAGGAAATGGCATCCGAAGCGACTATGCGCGGATATGCACCGTACGCGGGATACGATTTTTTGATTGATGCTATAGTAAAAAATGATTTTCTTGCACACGACATTCAATTCAGTGCAAATGAGATATTTGTCAGCGACGGGTCAAAAAGCGATACCGGAAATATAGGCGACATGTTGAGTGAAAGCAACCGCATCGCAGTAACTGACCCTGTTTATCCGGTATATGTAGATACGAATGCAATGTCCGGCCGTGCAGGTAATTACGACAACGAAGCAGCGCTGTGGAACAAGATTGTATATTTGCCAGCAACATCAGAAAATGGATTCGTACCAGATTTGCCGTCGAAAGCAGTAGACGTTGTTTATCTGTGCTATCCCAACAATCCGACAGGAACAACACTGACCAAGGAACAGTTGAAAGTTTGGGTCGATTATGCTCTGAAAAACAAGGTATTGATAATGTTTGATGCAGCCTACGAAGCCTTTATCACGGAAGAAAACGTACCTCACAGCATTTATGAAATCGAAGGCGCCAAAAAATTATCGATAGAATTTCGCAGTTTTTCCAAAACAGCCGGTTTTACAGGAGTGCGCTGCGGCTACACAGTGATTCCCAACGAACTGGAAGGATTTGACAAAATTGGAAACAACCATTCACTGAACAAATTATGGTATCGCCGCCAATCCACAAAATTCAACGGTACGGCCTATATCGTTCAGCGAGGAGCCGAAGCGGTATTTTCAACCGAAGGCAAAAAGCAAATCAAGGAAACAATAACGTACTACCTTGAAAATGCCCAGATTATCAAAAACAGCCTGGAAGCCACTGGAATGCAAGTTTATGGAGGTGTAAATGCGCCCTACATCTGGGCAAAAACGCCAGCAGGTTTATCATCGTGGGAATTTTTTGATAAACTGCTGAACGAAGCACAAGTGGTAGCAACCCCAGGAGCAGGGTTTGGAAAAAGCGGCGAAGGTTACATCCGGTTTACTGCTTTTGGAAAACGAACCGATACGCTGGAAGCCGTTGAACGGATAAAAAGACTAAAATTATAAAAAATAAAATAAAAAAAGGCCTTTTTTATTTTCACTAACAGATTAAATTATGCAAAACATGAAACGATTTTATCAGTTGTACCCCCGCATTCAGAATCCCCTCTGGGGGATAGCGTAAATACGTGGTATATAATGGAATGGCTGTTAAGAATTGCCCATATCCTACTGGGGAATATTTCCCAAAATTAAAATCAATCATGAATGAGTTTATGCTCATTCTGTATCAAAAACATCTAAACACAAAAAAATGAAAAAGGTTTTATTATCATTCGCAGTGGCAAGCATGATTGCCGCATTGACGCCGTTGAAAATGACAGCGCAGGGAGTTGAATTTTCTGTTGGAGCAGATATCGTAAGTTCCTACGTCTGGCGTGGTAGCCAGTTGAGTGGAGCAAGCGCGCAGCCGTCAGCAGAGTTGAGCATCGGTGATTTTTCACTGGGCGTATGGGGAAGTACCGATTTGTCTGGTTACAAAGAAGTTGACTTTACAGCTTCTTATTCAATCGGCGGACTGGGAATAGCCGTCTCCGACTATTTTATCCCTTCCGGCGCAAGGTACTTCGACTATTCCGAGACAGGAAACCATGTTTTTGAAGGAACATTGAGCTACACATTGCCCGAAAAGTTCCCGTTATCAATTGCATGGAGCACCAATTTTGCCGGCGCGGATCTGAAATACGACGGCAAAAGAGCATTTTCGACATACGTTGAATTAGGCTATCCGGTTACGGTAAAGGATGTTGAGTTAGGCTTTTCACTCGGTTTCACGCCGTGGGAAGGAGCAGCAGCAGGCGGCGGTTATTATTACACCGCAGGGACAGATGGTTTTTCAGTAGTAAACATTGGCGTCAAAGCCTCAAAAACCATCAAGATTACAGACAGTTTTTCCATACCAGCTTTCTCTCAACTGGTTATTAACCCTGAAAGAGAAGATATCTTCTTGGTATTCGGTTTAAGTTTGTAACAAACAGGAAGAAGGTAAAAAGTAAGCGCATCTTACTTTTTACCTCTTCATTAAAATTAGTCATGAGTAAATAAATTTTAAACAATCATTCTAAAAAACAAAGAAACAAATTATGTCCAATCTGAGATTTAAAGCAGTAGAAGAAGCTTCCAGAAGGAAAGCTATTGAAGTAGAAGCGCCAGCAGCAAAAACCTCCGACTATTTTGGCTGCAATGTTTTTGGCAGAGACAACATGCGTAAATATCTGTCGAAAGAAACACTGAAACTGGTACTAAATGCGATTGACCGAGGCGAACCGCTTGAACGGCAAGTCGCTAACCATGTTGCCGCAGGAATGCGCATGTGGGCGATGGAACATGGATCAACCCATTACACGCACTGGTTTCATCCACTCACCGACGGTACGGCGGAAAAGCACGACGCATTCATTGATTTCGACGGTCTTGGCAATGGTTCGGGTGTAATAGAAGAATTTTCGGGAAAATTGCTGGCACAACAGGAACCAGATGCATCCAGTTTTCCATCGGGTGGAATTCGCAACACATTCGAAGCACGCGGATACACGGCATGGGATCCTTCATCACCAGCTTTTATCATTAACAAAACACTTTGTATTCCAACAATTTTCATCTCCTACACAGGAGAAGCGCTTGATTACAAAACGCCATTGCTGAAATCTATTAACGCCATTGATAAAGCGGCAGTCGACGTATGCAAATATTTCGACCGCAATGTAAAAAAAGTTTATTCCTATCTGGGGTGGGAACAGGAATATTTTCTGGTTGACGAAGCGCTGTATGCCGCCCGTCCGGACTTGATTCTAACCGAACGGACATTGATGGGACACGACAGCGCAAAGAACCAACAGCTTGAAGACCATTATTTTGGAGCTATACCTTCCCGCGTGGCAGCTTTCATGCGCGAACTGGAATTTGAATGTTACAAACTGAGCATCCCTGCCAAAACCCGTCACAACGAGGTAGCTCCCAATCAGTTTGAAATTGCGCCCATCTTCGAAGAATGTAATCTGGCCGGAGACCATAACCTGCTTTTACTGGCTGTAATGAAAACGGTAGCGGCGAAACACCACTTTAAAGTGTTGCTGCACGAAAAACCGTTTAAAGGCATTAACGGTTCTGGCAAGCACAACAACTGGTCGTTGGGCACCGATACCGGCATAAATCTACTGGCGCCGGGAAAAAACAATCTGCAGTTCATTACATTTGTTTCCAACGTGTTGATGGCTGTTTACAAAAATAACGCCTTGTTGAAAGGCAGCATCGCAACCGCCAGCAATGCACACCGGCTGGGCGCAAACGAAGCTCCTCCAGCCATTATTTCCGTTTTCCTCGGAAGAAGTATTTCACAGGTGCTGGACGAACTGGAAACTATTGCCAACCCCAAAAGCATAGATATCGAAGAAAAAACAGGTACACGTCTGTCACTGAACCAAATACCCGAATTATTAATTGACAATACCGACCGCAACCGCACCTCACCGTTTGCATTCACCGGCAACCGCTTTGAGTTCCGCGCCGTAGGCTCGTCGGCAAACTGCGCATCGGGACTGCTGGCGCTAAATTCGGCAGTTGCTGGCCAATTGATTGATTTCAAGAACGAAGTGGATGCATTAATCGAAAACGGCGTAAAAAAAGAAGAGGCCATCTTCACTATTGTTCGCAAAAATATCAAGGAATCCAAACCAATTCGCTTCGATGGAAACGGCTACAGCGACGAATGGAAAGCAGAAGCAGCTCAACGTGGCCTGGACTGCGAAACGCGCGTGCCAATCATCATCGACTCTTATCTGACGAAAGAATCCATTGACTTGTTCAACAAA